>CATYZV010000018.1 GCA_958415865.1 uncultured Selenomonadaceae bacterium | reverse complement strand
AATTTTTCTTTGGCAAGGCAAAACTTGTCGCTGGCAGAGTTTGACGGTATAATGAAGGTTATTATTGAAAATGGGAGGCAATGAAATGGCTAAAATAGATTTGGGCAGGCTGCTGACGGAGCGGCGCAATCCGTACACGATGGATATCGACAAGGTTTCGACACAGGAGATGTGTATGCTGATAAATGAAGAGGACAAGCGCGTGGCGGTGGCGGTGCGCCAAGTGCTGCCGGAGATAGCTGCGGCTGTGGACGGTATTGCTGAACGCCTAGGGCGCGGCGGCAGGCTGTTTTACATCGGGGCGGGCACGTCGGGCAGGTTGGGCATACTGGATGCCGTGGAATGTCCGCCGACTTACAGCACTGATCCGGAGATGGTGCAGGGCTTGATAGCCGGAGGCTACGATGCTATTTTCAAGGCGAAGGAAGGTGCGGAGGATTCGCTGACATTGGCGGCAGAAGATTTGGCGGCAAAGCAGCTGACGAAGGATGACTGCGTGGTGGGCATTGCAGCGAGCGGCAGAACGCCGTACGTAATCGGCGGCCTGCGCTACGCTTCTTCTGTCGGTGCGCTGACGGCAGCCCTCAGCTGTTCGCCCAATTCACCGATAGCTGCTGAAGCGCAGATTGCTATAACGGTGCTGACCGGGCCGGAGGCTGTTACGGGCAGCACGCGCATGAAGGCGGGCACGGCACAGAAAATGGTATTGAATATGATATCGACCTGCACGATGATAAAATTGGGCAAGGTTTACGGCAATCTGATGGTGGATGTAAAGGCTTCAAACGATAAGCTGACAGAGCGGGCGCGCCGCATTGTCATGGAGGCTTCCGGCTGCACTTACGATGAAGCTGTGGGTGCACTCGAGCAGAGCGGCGGCAATGCCAAAGCTGCTATCGTGATGCTGCTGACCGGCAGGACGGCACAGGAAGCTGAAGGACTGCTGAAGGAAAACGGCGGATTCATAGCGAAGGCACTCGACTAATCAGGGGGAATATCATTTCATGGATGCAAAGAAGACGGCGGCTGAACTGTACCGGCTGCTGCGTGAATACGAGATAGAAAAGGCGTACAACTGCATGACGCGCCTGCGTCTGCATTTGCAGGACGACGGGAAACTGCCGTTTGACGAGCTGAAAAAAGTAGACGGCGTGCTCGGTGTTAATATGAGCGGCACGGAATTGCAGATAATACTGGGGCCGGGCAAGGCAGAAGCGGTGGCAGCGGAATTTAAGCAGCTGATGGAAAAAGCTCAAAAAGGTGATGCCGCTGATGCAGGCATAAATATAATAGAAGGAAATGCAGCGAAAAAGCCGGAAAAATTCGGCAGGGCTCAGCAGCTGCACGAGCAGATCCGCCGCAAGAATGCTACGCCGTTCAAGCTGCTGTTAAAGAAGATATCGCGTATATTCCTGCCTTTGATACCGGCGTTCATCGCCTGCGGCCTCATTACGGGGCTGTTAAATCTAGCCTTTAAATTTGACCCGTCGCTGGGTGCTTATCCAGCGGTGCAGATATTGCAGATAGCGGGCAATGCGGTGTTCTTCGGGCTGAACATCTTCGTCGGCATCAACACGGCGAAAGAGATGGGAGCATCGCCCATGCTGGGCGGCACGATGGCTGTAATTATAACGCATCCTATGCTAAATGATATCAGCCTGTTCGGCATCGACTTGATGGCGGGGCGCGGCGGCATAATCGCTGTACTGCTCGTAGTTGCTTTTTCTTCGTGGCTGGAAAAACAGCTGCATAAAGTGGTGCCGCAGATACTCGATTTATTTGCAACGCCTCTTTTGGTGATTTTGATCGCCACATTCCCGGCACTTTTCATATTGCAGCCGCTCGGCGGCATGATTTCAGAGTCTATAGGTCAGGTGGTTACTCAGGCGATTAACGGCGGCGGTGCGCTGACGGGCTTCGTGCTCGGCGGCATCTATCTGCCGCTTGTGATGACGGGGCTGCATCAGGGCTTGACTCCGATTCACACGGAACTGCTGAGCCAGTTCGGCGTTACTATCCTGCTGCCGATTCTCGCTATGGCGGGAGCAGGACAGGTCGGCGCGTCGATAGCCGTCTACCTCAAGACGAAGAACGAACGGCTGCGGCGCGTTATTGCTTCTGCTCTGCCGGTCGGCTTCATGGGCATCGGTGAGCCGTTGATTTACGGCGTTACGCTGCCGCTGGGCAGACCGTTCATAGCGGCGTGCATCGGCGGTGCCTTCGGCGGAGCCGTGCAGGCGTATTTTGCTGTCGGGGCGACTTCCATCGGGCTTTCCGGGCTGCCCTTGGCGGCGAGCACTGACGATATACCGTGCTATCTTCTGGGACTGCTGGCGGCTTATATAGCCGGCTTTATTGCGGCTTGGATAATCGGCTTTAACGACCCGGCGGATGATTGATGTAAATTGAAGACAGAGGATTGCGATGAATAACGGTATATCTATTTATTTTGGCTTGGACAATACTTTGGAAGAAAATATGCAGCTGCTGGAATTGGCAAATGCTAATAATATAAAGCGGCTCTTCACCTCGCTGCACATTCCTGAGACGGATGCTTCTGCTTTGAAAGAAGAATTGCAGACGGTGCTGATGAAGGCGAAGCAGTATGGCATGGAAGTGATTTCAGACGTATCGCCCGATACATTGTCGCTATTGGGCATGGAGAAATTCGATTTAAAACAGCTGGAGCGGTGGAGCATAAGCACTCTGCGCCTGGATTTCGGCTACACTCCTGAGCAGATTGCCGCGCTGAGCCGTGCCGGGATGCGCCTGCAGTTCAATGCCTCGACGATAGACAGGAGTTTTTTGCAGGCATTGGAATGTGCTAAAGTAGATTTTTCTAATATTGATGCTCTGCACAATTTCTATCCGCGCGAAGGCACGGGGCTTAGCTTTGAGGTATTCAAGCGGCAAAATGAATTATTGCGCGGATACGGCATTGATGCGGCAGCCTTTGTGCCTAGCTACAACAGGACGCGCGCGCCGCTGCATAAGGGATTGCCGACACTGGAGCTGCACCGCTACAAGAAAGCGGCTTTTGCTATGCGCCATCTGGCGGCATCAGGCGTGCAGTCTATATTCATCGGCGACAGCCTGCCTACCGGGGAAGAAATTGCTATGCTGGGCAGACTGACGAATGATATTATTATATTGAAAGCAAAATGCCTGACGCAGGATAAGGCAGTGCGGAAATTATTAAGCACACAGATTTTCACGGTGCGTGCCGATTTAGCTCAAGGTGCGCTGCGCCTTGCCGAAGGCAGAACGGTTTTCGGATGTGAAACAGTTATGCCGGAGTACACTGCCCCGCGCGAAATAGGAGCTGTAACGCTCGACAATAGCTTTGCAGGGCGGTACAAGGGCGAATTGCAGATAATCACAGAGGCACAGAGGTGCGATGAAAGCGTTAATATCATAGCCCGGCTTGATGATGATGAAATAAGGCTGTTGGATTTTGCTGATTCCGGCAGCAAAATTAAATTAGAATTGATTCTATAAAAAAATGACCTTTGACGGCAAATAAGATGTCAAAGGTCATTTCTTGATTTATTGAGTTAAACAATCAGATCTTGAACTGGGATTTAATGCGTTCGATTGCTTTGATCGTGTTTTCGCGGCTGCCGAAAGCGGTGAGACGGAAGTATCCCTGGCCGGACGGACCGAAGCCGGAGCCGGGAGTGCCGACGATGTTAGCTTCTTTTAACAGTTTGTCGAAGAAGTCCCAAGAGGTCATGCCTTCGGGCACTTTGAGCCAGATGTACGGGGAGTTGATGCCGCCGAATACGGTTAGTCCCATGCCGGAGAGGCCTTCGCGGATGATTTTGGCGTTTTCCATGTAGTAAGCGATGTTGGCTTTTACCTGCTTTAAGCCTTCTTCACTCAGGGCAGCTTCTGCACCGCGCTGGATGATGTATGCCGTGCCGTTGAATTTGGTCGTGTGGCGGCGGTTCCAGAGCGGGTTGAGAGGCTGAGCCTTGCCGTCTTTCGTGTAGCCGCAGACGGTCTTGGGCAGTACGATGTAGCCGCAGCGCGTGCCGGTGAAGCCTGCTGTCTTGGAGAACGAGCGGAATTCAATGGCTACGTCTTTCGCGCCTTCGATTTCGTAAATGGTGTGCGGCACGTCATCTTCCGTGATGAAGAAAGCGTATGCTGCATCGTAGAGTATGATGGATTTATTTTCTTTAGCGTAATCCACCCATTTTTTCAGGTCATCGCGCGTGAGCGTCGTGCCGGTCGGGTTGTTCGGGCAGCACAGGTAGATCATGTCTACGTGTTCTTTGGGCAGAGCGGGCTTGAAGTCGTTTTCTGCCGTCATGGGCATGTAGACAACGCCGTCGAACGTGCCGTCTTCTTTCACGAGACCCGTGCGGCCTGCCATGATGTTGGTGTCGAGATATACGGGGTATACAGGGTCGGTGATAGCGACTTTGTTGTCCACGCCGAAGATTTCCTGTATGTTGCCGCAGTCGGATTTTGCGCCGTCGCTGATGAAGATTTCATCGGCAGCGATGTCCACGCCGCAGGGTTTGTAGATAGCGTCGCGGATTCTTTCGCGCAAGAATGCGTAGCCCTGTTCCGGACCGTAGCCGCGGAAGGTTTCTTTATGTGCCATTTCATCGACAGCTTTGTGCATAGCGTCGATGCTTGCCTGCGGCAGAGGCAGGGTTACATCGCCGATGCCGAGGCTGATGACTTCAGCCTCAGGATGCTCAGCTTCAAATTTCTGTTTGCGGTGAGCTACTTCTGCGAACAGGTAGCTGCCCTGAAGTTTTAAGTAGTTTTCATTAACTAATGCCATTAGTAATCCTCCTGTATATTTTTCCATTGCATTATAAGCGAAAGGATTGCCTTTATTATAACCTATTTGACAGTCTAACACAATCTTGCCTGCCATTGTATACATCGCCGGTCTGCCTATATGCAAAAATCCTGCTATATTCTTTGACTTATTAAGGATTGTTTGATAAAATTTTATGTAGTTTTATATACGTTAACATTTTTGGTGAGTTCTACAGCTGAATGTCAAGGTATATCATACCATCTATAAATTGATTAATCGATTAGGAGTTGAGTTTTTTGTTCGGCTTTATCAAAAAATTTCTGGGCGATAACAATGAGAGTGAAATCCGCCGTATGCGCGGCGTAGTAGCGAAGATCAATGCCCTGGAGCCGCAGATGCAGCAGCTCAGCGACGGCTCGCTGTTTGGCAAGACAGCGCAATTTAAAGAACGCCTCGCAAACGGCGAAACGCTGGACGACATCCTGCCGGAAGCATTTGCTACCGTGCGTGAAGCTTCGCGCCGCGTGCTGGGCATGCGCCATTTTGACGTACAGCTGATCGGCGGTATCTGCCTGCACGAAGGCAAGATCGCTGAAATGCGCACAGGTGAAGGCAAGACGCTCGTAGCTACGCTGGCTGTTTATTTAAACGCACTTGAAGGCAAGGGCGTGCACATGATCACGGTCAACGATTACCTCGCTAAGCGCGACAGCGAATGGATGGGCAGGCTCTACAAATCGCTGGGCCTGACGGTCGGCCTCATAATGCACGATATGGATTTCCCTTCGCGTAAATACGCTTACAACTGCGACATCACTTTCGGTACGAATAACGAATTCGGCTTCGACTATCTGCGCGACAACATGGTCGTTTCGCCGGAACAGATGGTGCAGCGCGATCTGCATTATGCCATCATCGACGAAGTGGACAGCATCTTGATCGACGAAGCGCGCACGCCGCTGATCATTTCCGGCCCCGGTGCTAAGTCGACTGAAATGTACGGCATAATGGCAAAGGCTGTCGCCAACTTAAAAGAAGGCGAAGATTATACGCTCGATGAAAAGCAAAAGACTGTTTCGCCGAATGAATCCGCCGTATCCAAGGTAGAAAAATATCTCAATATCAAAAACCTCTATGACAGCTCTAATATAGAGATGTCCCACTGCTTCACTCAGGCACTGCGCGCCAAAGCTATGATGAAGCGCGACCGCGATTACGTTGTGCGCGACGGTGAAGTCATCATCGTCGATGAATTCACGGGCCGCCTGATGTTCGGCCGCCGCTTCTCTGACGGGCTGCACCAGGCTATTGAAGCAAAAGAAGGCGTGAAGATTCAGCGCGAATCCCAGACGCTGGCTACTATCACCTTCCAGAATTACTTCCGCATGTACAAGAAGCTCGCCGGCATGACGGGCACGGCCAAGACGGAAGAAAATGAATTTCTCAAGATATACAAGCTGCCGGTAATCGTCGTGCCGACCAACAAGCCTGTAATCCGCATCGATTATCCTGATGTCATCTACAAGACGAAGCGCGCCAAGCTCAAGGCTGTAGTCAACACGATAAAGGAATGCCATGCCAAAGGACAGCCGGTGCTCGTCGGCACGACTTCCATCGTGCAGTCGGAAGAAGTCAGTGCTCTCCTGCATCGCCAAGGCATAGAGCACAAAGTCCTGAATGCGAAATACCATGAAATGGAAGCTGAGATAATCAAGGACGCAGGTCAAAAAGGTGCTGTTACGATCGCTACCAACATGGCGGGCCGCGGCACGGATATCTGCCTCGGCGAGGGTGTGGCAGAAGTCGGCGGCCTGTTCGTAATCGGTACGGAACGCCATGAATCCCGCCGCATCGACAATCAGCTGCGCGGCCGTGCAGGCCGTCAGGGCGACCCCGGCGCATCTCGCTTCTTCCTGTCGCTGGAAGACGATCTCATGCGCTTATTCGGCTCAGACAACATCGCCAGCATAATGGAAAAACTCGGCATGGGCGAAGACGACCCGATCGAACACAAACTCGTTACCCGCTCGATAGAACAGGCACAGAAGAAAGTCGAAGCCCGCAACTTCGATATCAGAAAGCACGTAATCGAGTACGACGATGTCATGAACCAGCAGCGTGAAGTCATCTACGACCAGAGGCGCAAGATACTGCTCGGCGAAAATCTCAAGGACAACATCATGGAAATGGTGCACCGCATCATCGACGGCCAGATGGACAGATACGCCAACGAAAAGCTCTATCCTGAAGAATGGACGCTCGACGGCCTCATCAAGGAAGCCGAAGATGTATACGCTCCGAAAGGCTCGCTCGTAAAATCCGAACTGGAAGCCATGAGCCGCGACGAACTGAAAGAAAAGCTCTACCAGACGGCAGACAAGAATTACGCCCAGCGCGAACAGCTGTTCGGCGAAGATGTAATGCGCCAGCTCGAACGCATAATCATGCTGAAAGTCCTCGACAACAAGTGGATGGAACACCTCGACCACATGGATATGCTGCGCGAAGGTATCGGCCTGCGCTCCTGGGGCCAGAGAAATCCGCTCGTCGAATACAAGATCGAAGGCCACGATATGTTCCAGAACATGATCGACGCTATCCAGGACGATATCGTAAAACTGATGTACCGCGTCAATGTCGTTACGGAACAGCCGCAGCCGGAAGATCACCTCAAGAATGCCACTGTCAATCACGGCGAAAGCGTATCGCAGTCGCCTAAGTCCAGACAGGTGGTTAAAAAACAGACCGTGGGCAGAAATGACCCGTGCCCCTGCGGCAGCGGCAAGAAGTACAAAAACTGCTGCGGACGCAATAAATAATAAGGCAGTTAATTTCTAAATAAAAATATTAAAGGATGTGAAATGATGCTTGAAGATCTGCATACTACAATCGTAGCTATAGAAAAAAAGCTCAATGAAATGGGGGATTCACTTTAACATCGCTCGCAAGGAAGAAAAAATAGCTGAGCTTGAATACAAGATGGGCGAACCGACTTTCTGGGACGACCCTGACGCTGCGCAGAAGACGACGCAGGAGCTGAACGATGTTAAATCCGGCGTGGAAAAATACAAATCCATCGTCGGCAAATTCGAGGACATGCAGGTCCTCTGGGAAATGGGCATGGAAGACAAGGATGAATCCGTCTGTGCCGATGTAGAAAATGAAATTGCTGAAATCCAGTCGGCAATGGAATCGCTGGAACTGGAACTGCTCTTGTCCGGCAAGTACGATGCCAACAACGCTATCTTGACGCTGCACGCCGGTGCCGGCGGAACGGAAGCACAGGACTGGACTCAGATGCTGCTGAGAATGTACGGCCGCTGGGCTGAACGCAACGGTTTCACCGTGGAAACGGTAGATCTGCTGCCGGGCGATGAAGCAGGCGTAAAATCCGTTACTTTGATGATAAAGGGCCATAATGCTTATGGCTATCTCAAGTCGGAAAAAGGCGTGCACCGCCTTGTGCGCATATCGCCGTTTGACGCTGCGGCACGCCGCCACACCTCCTTTGCAGCGTGTGATGTAATGCCGGAAATCGACGATGATGTAGACGTTCAGATCAACATGGCTGATGTGCGCGTCGATACGTACCGCGCGAGCGGCGCAGGCGGACAGCACATCAACAAGACGGATTCCGCCGTGCGCATGACGCATATTCCTACGGGCATTGTGGCACAGTGCCAGAACGAACGCTCGCAGCTGCAAAACCGCGAACAGTGCCTGCGCCTTCTGCGTGCACGCCTGTTTGAGCTGGAGATGGAAAAAAAGGAAAAAGAACTTGCTTCTCTTGAAGGCGATCAGCAGAAGATCGAATGGGGCAGCCAGATACGCTCTTACGTGTTCCATCCCTACAACCTCGTCAAAGACCACCGCACCGGCGTGGAAACGAGCGATGTGCAGGGAGTCATGGACGGCGATCTCAATCGCTTCATTGAAGGATATCTCCACGCTAAAGCAAACCATCAGATTTAAGTCTAAATTATTAGGATGTGTATGAACTTGCGTAAATTTTTGCTGAGCCTCATAGTTCTCGCTGCGCTGACAGCGGCGGGAGCAGCTTACTTTCTGCCCTCGGTGATCGAAAGCAGGATAAGCTCTGAAGTTCAAGAAAAAATAAATGCCGATGCTGCTCAGGTCAATATCGTATCTTCTCCGCAGTACATGCTGTTATTGGGCGAAGTCGATGAACTCGACATCTCTGCTGACAATGTAAAGCTGGGAGATACCGCTCTTTCTACATTAAGCGTGCAGGGCAGAGGGCTTGATATCAGCCTTGAAGACCTGCTGCTGGCGCGGAGGCTCGTTATAGTTTCTGCCGATCAGCTTACAGTGCGCGGCACGCTGAGCGAACAGGCTCTGACGCAGCTGCTCAATGAAAAAGTGGACGGCGTATCCGATATAGCGGCGCAGATAAGGCCGGAAGGCATTGATGCCACGGGCAGAATCGCCCTGTTCGGCCGCTATGCCGATCTGCACATCAGGGCAAAAGTCTTCATCGAAGGCAGCCAGCTCATGCTGCGCATAACGGATATAGATACATCCGGCGGCGTGTTCGGCAGGATAGGTGTCAGCTTTACCAAGGACATACCGCTGGCAGATACTTCGTCTCTGCCTGTAGCGAATGCACAGTTCACAAAGGCAGAGCAGCAAAATGGTCAAGTGCTCATCGAAGCTGCCGTAAATCCCGGGCAGCAGTAATTAAATTTGAGCATCAAGGTGGAATTAGAATTGACAAAGTTTAAATACAATCGCGTGCTGATCTTCTGCATCGTGATCGGGCTTATTGCGGCACTGACCGTAAGCTTCCAGCGGCATACCATCGAAGAGGCCAACAATACTATTGACTTGGCTGTCGATTATGAAGATATGCTGAAGCTGGCAGAGCTTGAAGGGCTGCCGGTTGAAGAGGTGCTTGCCCAGGCAAAAGAAGCCGGCATAACATCGCTGGCTGTCTATGAAACGACGTTTACGAAACTGAATAAAAACGGCAAGGCAATAGCCGTGCCGGGCAGCGAACTGCTGCGCGATTACCACAGCGGTGCGATGAGTGATCCCGCTTGGCGCGCTCTCGTGGAAAACGGCAGCATAATCGGCACACAGACTTACGTGGTAGGCAATGATGCGCAGACTTTTGCCGAAGTGAAGGAAGATTTATTCCGCCGCCTCGGTGAGGATAGAGTCAGCATCTTAAAGGCAGGCACTGAAGAAGTGCTCGCCGTCAAGGCAAATCACGAAGAATTTCTCAAGATGAACATCGGTATGCCGACGGACGAAATGAAAGCCGTGAACGATGCGGGTTTTTACGTCTTGGCAAGGCCGAGCAATTACAATGATGTAACCGACGACGATATCGACGCTGTATTCGACCGCATGGACGGCATACGGGTGTCTGAAATCGTCTTTTCCGGCAAAGAAGCTCTCGGCGGCAACAGCGAAACGAGCGATGAAGCGAAGTATACGGCTCATAAAATGCTTGAACGCGGCATTACGCTCGGCATGATAGAAGCAGTTACTCAGCTGCAGTTCTATCCGCAGGCAGGCTTGATGGACATAGCCAAGGAGATGGACTACAAAGCGGCAAGGCTCTATTCCATTCCCAAGGATGAACAGCCCAAGCTGCCTATCGCCACTGCTGTGGAACGCTGGTCCAATACCGATCAGGAACGCAATATCCGCATCGACCTGCTGCGCATATATGAAAAACCGGAAGGCGATATGACCTTGCTGGAAACGAATATGAAGTATTTTTCCGATACGAAGGAAAAACTGGAACAGAAGGGCTATACGATCGGTCCGGCAAGCTATTTTGAACCGTACGCAGGCAATAAAATTCTGCAAGTCATCATGATGCTAGGCATCTGTGCAGCAGGCGTGCTCTATCTGTCGCTGGTACTGCCGCAGCTTACAGACAAAAAGCAGTATATTCTGCTCGCTGTATGCTTTGCGATCTGCGCTGTTCCGTTTGCCATCGGCGGCGGCTCCAAAGTGCGCCTCGCCGGAGCATTGGCGGCGGCAAACATATTCCCGGCCATCGGCATGATCAGCCAGCTCGACATCATACGCCGCAACAGGCTTGTCGGCAGGCTGCGCTTTTGGCCGCTGCTTTTAAAAGCAGTGCGTGCACTCGTATGTGCCAGCCTTATTTCGCTGACGGGTGCTATGTTCCTATCCGGCATACTGTCTGACGTGCAGTATTTCCTCGAAATAAATATCTTCCGCGGCATTAAATTGACATTCGTGCTGCCGATACTGCTCGTAGCGTTTGCCTTCATGCGCCGCTTCGACATCTTCGGCGACAATCTCTTAAATCCCGTTTCCTTTAAGGAACAGGCACAGCGTCTTTTGAATATCAAAGTATCGGTCAAGATGCTGTTCGGACTGCTGGTGGCAGCTGTGGCAGCCATCATATTTGTAGGCCGTTCCGGACATACGGGCGGCATTCCCGTGCCGGGCTTGGAACTCAAGATACGTGCATTTTTGGAACAGGCATTTTACGCCCGCCCGCGCTCCAAAGAACTGTTCATCGGCCATCCAGCGTTCATCTTGATGCTCATGGCATGGTACCGTAAGTGGCCGGCAGGGCTGTTCTTCATTCTCACGATGATAGCGACAATAGGTCAAGGCTCGATGGTGGAAACCTTCGCTCATATGAGAACGCCCGTGTTCATGTCGCTGATGCGCGGCATTGACGGTGCGATCTGGGGCTGTGTGCTCGGCATTGTGATAATGGGGGCACTGTTCCTCTGGCAGTATATTAGAAATTCAATTAACTCAACAGATAGGGGTAAGTCGCTGAATGAGTAATATTGTAATTTCCGGGTATTACGGTTCCAAAAACGCAGGCGATGAAGCAATGCTGTCGGCGATGCTGGAAATCTTCTCGGAACTGGATTCAAAACTAAATATTACTGTCATTTCCTCTGACCCTGAGTATACGAAGCAGCGGCACGGTGTCAATGCCGTCAACTGGCTCAGCGTTACGGCGATCTTAAAGGCATTAAAATCCGCTGACCTCTTGATCAGCGGCGGCGGCAGCCTGCTTCAGAACGTAACGAGCGGGCGCAGCCTTTACTACTACATGGGAGTATTGTTTCTCGCCAAGCTCGTCAATACACCGATCATGCTCTACGCACAGGGCATAGGCCCGATTTACGGCGGCTTTGCCCGCCGCCTAATGTGCTGGTTCGGCAACCACTGCCGCCTGATAACCGTTCGAGATAAGGATTCACTGACTGAGCTGGCGACTCTCAAGATAACGAAGCCGCCTATCAAAGCGACGGCAGATCCCGTGCTCGCCATCAAAGCAGTGGCTAAAAATGCCGGCAGAGAGATATTAAAAGCGGCGCATATCTCCTTGACTTGCCCTATCATCGGTATTTCCGTGCGCGAATGGCGCGGCTGGGAGCACTACAAGACCGTGCTCGCTCAGACAGCCGACGAGGCAGCGGAAAAGCTCGGCGCGCAGATAGTGTTCATGCCGATGCAGTACCCCGAAGATGTCAGAGCAGCAAAGGCAATCGTCAGCAAGATGAAACAGCCCGCCTGTATCCTCAAAGAGGATTTCACGACTTCCGAGCTGATGTCGCTCGTCGGCTGCATGGATTTGATGATAGGCATCCGCCTGCACGCCCTGATCTTCGCCGGAGTCATGGGAACGCCGATGATAGGTATCTCCTACGACCCCAAGATTGACCGCTTCTTAAAATCCATCGACGAAGACACCGCAGGCAATCTGCAGAGCATCACGGTTGAAGACCTCATGCAGCAGATTCAGCTAAAGTGGAACGATAAAGACACTTACCGCCAAGCCAATTTAGAACGCATGGCAAAGCTTCGCTCACTGGCACGCTCAAATGCCGAAATGGCCTTGAAGCTCATAGACGATATACAAAAAAAACACAGATAAAAAAACAGACCCCGATAATTAGCAAGAGCCACTGTCGAGGTCTGTTTTTTCATAATATCATATTTTATTCTTCATCCGGCGGCAAAATCACATCAGCAGTGCCGTCAATGGCGATATCTCCCGCACCGTTTTTGAGTACCGTCGCTATCTTGGCAGTAGCAAAACGCCTGCGCTGCTTGATCTCCGTGATGGTCAAAGTAACCTCCACCGTATCGCCGAGGCGCACCGGCTTCTTGAAATTTAGATTCTGCCCCAGATACGTCGTGCCCATGCCCGGCATATGCGAGCCGAGCCCGCCTGAGATGATGCCCGCGCCCAGCATCCCGTGAGCAATGCGCCCGCCGAAAATGCTGCGCTTGGCAAAATCCTCATCGAGATGCAGCGGATTGAAATCCCCCGTCGCTTCAGCGAACTTGCGCACCACTTCATCAGTGATTTCCTTGGTGAATGTATAGCTCTGCCCTACTTCAAATTTAGTCATTTGCAACATCCTTTCTTTTACGATAATTCGTCAATATGCTTCCAGTCTTCGCTCCAGCGCAGATAAAACAGCAGAAACGGATCGAGAATATAAAGCCGCTGCCGCTTCCACTCAATAGTATCTAGCCTGGAGATTTTTTTCATGATATTTTCCATCTTGGCTACAGCATTGGAAATAGATAATGTCCGTGGCAGAGATTCAGCATTGCTAAGCAGCCGTGTAAGCCGTTCCCTCAGCTCAGCAAGGGAAAATGACAGTACAGGAGGATCTTCGCTCATTGCCAGCAAAAGTAGCAGGTATATATCCGCCTTTTCTACATTGTGCTTTAGAGCATAGTGCTTTCTTTTTGTACGCCCTTGTGCTGGGCCGCGCAGCAGCTGTTCCAAAATATCGTCATAGTTGCTGTAGTCAGCTGCTGTGTCCTTAAAGCTATTTAAGATTAGTTCCAAAGAAGCAGTATCTTTATGAGTATCCTTTATATTATAAGCCAGGTTGAGACAGTTCTGCTGCATCAGCTGCGGTGAGCTTATGCTCTCTTGCGTCAGCAGCTGCAAAGCAGGCTGCTCTAGCCGGTAGCCAAGCAGCTTAAATCCTTGCCGGGCTATTTCCGCTAGCTCTTCCGGCTTCCAGGATTCGATTTCAATATAAGTCGTCCTACCGATGAGATCAGAATTGTGTTTGACTGCGTCATCGGCTCTGTGCGGCAGAGACAATATCACGGCTTTCAACCCATCGAATAAGGCACTTTTTAGAATGCGGGCAATGTAGAGCTGGATTTCATCGTCTATATAGTGAAAGTCATCTATCACCAGCACCATATTGTTTTTTATGAGGTAATTTATAATGGTATTACTGCTGGGAATATGCTTTAAAGAGGTGTTCGTTCCGGAAGTATAACTGCTGTTTTTCTGGGTACCGAAACTACCGGATGCTGTAAACGGAAATTTCAGTGAAGCATCGCCTTTGACCGTTTTGGCGACGGTATCCTGATGCAGCGATGTAAGCTGTACCTCATTGGGCAGATGAATTCTTTCAGCGATTTGATTCCAAAAATCTGCTTGGCTCTGTATCTGTGCACCGCTCAAGTCGATGATGCTGTCCTTGGGAATAACTCTGTGGCATAAGACCGTTTTGCCTGTTTTGGATGCACCGGTGATGGAAATGAGCCTGCCGGGGCTGCGCAGAGCTCTCTGCAATTTCATTTCGTAGGTGCTGCTATTATCAAATTTTCTGTTTACATACGTATAAATAGGAAATGATGTGGGACGGAATACATCTTCAATATAGTATTTACTTGACACAGCATTCACTTCTCTCATTGAATGATTTTATTTAATTA
>CATYZV010000017.1 GCA_958415865.1 uncultured Selenomonadaceae bacterium | reverse complement strand
GTATATAATTATTTTTCATAAGAAGATTTGAGGAAGACATATATACAATGAATCAAGAGCAAGAAGGATTATTTAAATACGCCTTGAGAAAGTCGATGCCGGTTTTTTTCGGCTATATATTTTTGGGTTCTGCCTTCGGCATCATGCTGGCGCAGATCGGCTATGATTTTATTTGGGCATTTTTCATCAGCCTGATCGTATACGCAGGTTCGCTGCAGTTCGCGCTCGTGAGTTTTCTGGCGGCAGGAACTCCTCTGGCGACAGTGGCACTGATGACGCTGTTCATCAACAGCCGCCACATTTTTTACGGGCTGCCGTTCATAGAGAAATTTAAGCAGATGGGAAAATTTTATCCGTATATGATTTTCTCGCTGACGGATGAAACGTACTCCATTTTGTATTCGTGCAGTGATCAGCCCAGAGCAAAAGAGCATCACAACAGGGCATTGTTTTACATCGCCGCGCTGCACCATTCATACTGGATAATGGGATGCGTGCTCGGCACTTTAGCAGGGCAGTACATTACTATGGTGGATTTTACGGGCATAGACTTTTCCATGACAGCTCTGTTCGTGGTGATACTGGTCGAGCAGCTCATGAACAACCGCAAAACAGCTTTGCAGCCTGCCCTTATCGGCGGCTGTATATCGGCGGTATTCCTGCTGGTATTCGGGGCACAGGCATTTTTGCTGCCGTCGCTCATCATCTCAGCTGTCATCGTAATGATGCAGGAGCGCGGCAGGAGAAACAGCCAAGCAGTGAAGGACGGTGAAAGCGAATGATAGACACGTACGAAGCGTTTGCCATCATAGCGGTGGCGGCTGTCTGCACTTTCATAACGCGCTTTGTGCCGTTCGCCCTGTTCGGCAGGCGCAAAATGCCCGCGGCAATAGCCGATATTGCGGCGAAACTGCCGCCCGCTATAATTGCGATACTCGTCGTCTACTGCATCAAAGATGTCGGCTTTGACGATACGTCCAAGCTCTGGGCGACAGCTATAGCTATACTGGCAGTCGTGCTGCTGCATTTATGGCGCAGGGAAATACTGATTTCCATCGGCGGAGGCACAGTACTTTACATGGTATTATTACACATTCTATAATATATATTTAATTAAATTAGTTTTAAAAGGCAGTTGATAGATATGAATATTTATGACAGATTGATAAACAGAGAAATAAAATTAGCAGTAGTGGGATTAGGATATGTGGGGCTGCCTCTTGCTGTGGCACTGTCCAGGCACGTCGATGTGATAGGCTTTGATACGAGTGAAGAAAAAATGGGATTGCTTAAGCAGGGTGTAGATCCGACGGAAGAAGTGGGCAATGAAGCATTGCAGGCAGCGGCTATTCACTTGACGACGGATGCGGCAGAGCTGTCGAGGGCAAATTTCATAATCGTCGCTGTGCCCACGCCGGTTAAAGAAGACCATACGCCGGACCTATCGCCGGTCATTTCAGCCAGCCGCATAATCGGTGAGCACATCGCTGACGGTACGATTGTGGTCTATGAATCGACCGTCTATCCCGGTGTTACGGAAGAACTCTGCGTAACGGAGATAGAAAAATTCTCCGGTAAGAAATGCGGCAGCGATTTTTACATAGGCTATTCACCGGAGCGCATAAATCCCGGCGATAAAGTGCATACGCTGCGAAATATCTGCAAGCTGATCTCCGGCATGAACGACGAAGTGCGCGACGAAATTGAAAAAGTGTACGCGCTGGTAGTAGAGCATACGTACAAGGTAGCCAGCATTAAAGTGGCAGAAGCGGCGAAGCTCTTGGAAAATACGCAGCGCGATATCAACATAGCATTCATGAATGAAGTCGCTACTATCTTCGACAAGATAGGCATATCGACGAAAGAAGTCATCGACGCGATGAATACGAAGTGGAACGCGCTGGGCTTCCGCCCCGGCTTGGTCGGCGGCCACTGCATCGGCGTTGACCCGTATTACTTGATATACAAGGCGGATATCGACAACAGCAGCAGCGAAATCGTGCGCCTTGCCCGCAAGATAAACAACTCCATGAGCCGCTTTATCGTCGACGGCATTCTGCGTAAATTAATTCAGGAGAAGCATGCCATTAAGAACGACAATATATATATCTTTGGCATAACCTTTAAGGAAAACTGCCCGGATATCAGAAATTCCAAGGTCATAGATATAATCAATATGCTCAAAAACTACGGCATTAATCTGAAGATAATCGATCCCCATGCTGATGCAAAACTCGTCAAGGAAGTATACGGCATAAATCTGATTGACTATCATCAGATAAATGATGCTGACTGCTTGATCTTCACCGTGGCTCATGATGTATTTGCTGATTTCTCCATCGAACAGCTGAAATCGTTCACCAAGAATTCTTACGACGGTAATAAGAGCGTGGTCATAGATATAAAGAACATCTTTGATAAAGCTGCAGTGGAAAAAGCGGGATTGGCTTATTGGGGTCTTTGATAATATCTGTCTTATTATAATAGAAGGAAAGCGTAAAGGTGGGATTGGCGATGGCAGCAGAGATAGACAAGAGCCTGCTGGCGAGAAATATACTGTGCGCGATCGGTGCGGGCGTGCTGGTACAGGGCACGGCATCGGGAACGGCGAATGCCTCAAGTATTCCGTATATAATAGTAAATTCCCGATATCATGCAGAGGATTACAGCTTGGATGATACGCCGGCGGATTCTGCCGGTATTGATTCTACAGCAGATGAAGCAGCGGCGCAGTCAGGCGCGTCTGAGGAATCTCAGATAAATGAATTGGAACATATCGAGAGCAGTGCACCTGTGCAGATGGAAAATCTGGAATCGTTTGATGACAGAGAAGCGAAAAATGAGGAAGCTGAACGCGAACAGGCCTTGGGCGACAACTTCGCCGGACAGGCTGTTGAAGCGAAGAATCTCACGATGACAGTGGAACCGGCCAGAGTGATCCGCTCGATAGAAACGAAAAACAGCTATGATGTCGGCTCAGAGTCAAAGGAAACGGCAGAAGAACCCGGCATTAAAGAGCGCGTAGCAGAGATAATAAGGCTCTACGATGAAAATAAGCTCAACAGCCCTTATGCCTCTTTTGCAGAGGGTTTTCAGGAAAAGCGGTATATGCACAGCGGCATCATAAACAGTGATGACGATATCAAAAATGAAAAGAGCTTTTGGCTCAATGACGGAATAGAAGAAAATAAAGGCGTAGAACTTGACCGGAGCCGCGACAATGTCAGCGGAGAGGAAACCGCAGTAGAGCAGCCCGCAGATGTACAGCAGGCAGAGGCAGAGCCTTCATCGCAGCCTTCACCTGCTGTGGCACAGAGTGAAAAGCCTGCAACGGCACAAGATATGAAAGCTAGATCCGCTATTGTGCAGATTTCCGACGAAGCTCCCGCAGCCAGCGTCAGTGAGCCGGCAGGCTTTGACGATGCTCCGGCTTTCAATCCGCAGCGATCGGCATTCAGCTCAAACCGCTACGATATAAATTACAATACCTCTTCGCCTCTTATGAAGGGCATGGGCTATGAAAGCAAAGATGATGCGCCGGCTGTTTCTAATCCGTCTGTTCAGCCGGTTAAAAATAGAAATCCTTGGGCTGAGATAGATGCCAAGAGAAAAGCTGAAAATCAGCGCAAGGCAGAGGCTGAGGCGCAAAGACAGGCGCGCCGGGCAGGGGAAAACAGCAGTGATATTCAGCTCAATACACCTGTGTTCGGCTCGTCTGATGCCGGCGTGGCGAGCCTCGACAAGATGATGATGGTGGAACGCTTCCGCCAGCCTGCTCCGCTCTGGACGCAGGAGGTATTGCAGCGTCTAGGAGCGGAAGGGCTGCTCGCTCCTGAGGATGCCAGCCGCAGCTTTGCCAGCCTGACGCGCCGCGAGGGTGCTATATTGACGGCTAGGAGCTTTAATATCTACAGGACGCAGCGCGTGCATCAGGCGAATGGCGACACCATGATTCCGGGGCAGAATAAACAGTCCTTTGCAGTGCATGATATCGACAATCTCATGCGCGAGTTTGCCGTGGAAGTCGAAGCTCTGGGCTACAATATCATCGATAAAGTAACTGATACGAAAGTCGTCTATAAAAATGAATACGACTGGAAATTCGGCGGTGAAGTCAGATACAGCTTTGCCAAAAACGGAGGCTCGCCGAAGTACAAGTGGTCGGATAACCGCTTTAGAGCGCGCGTTTACGCAGATAAGGCGATAAGCCCGCATTGGAAAGTGCACGGCCTCTTGGAAATGGATAAGAGCAATATATTCGACAAAGACGATAGAGCCGTTGTCGGCGATGATAATGATGGGCATTTAGAACTAAGCCGCATATACTTAGAAGGCAATTACAACTGGTGGAAGATGCCTATAACGCTGGAGCTGGGCAAGACGTACGCATATCTTGCTGAAGGCAATGTGCTCGATTCCGATTTTGACGGCTTTAAGATAGCGGCAAGGCCGGATGCCTATACCATTTATTCAGCGGGATACGGTCAGGTCAACGATACGGAAGATATGTATTATATAGAAGGAAACTGGCGCAACCGCAATCAGGATTATCTCGGAGGCTACTATCATTGGAATAATTACGGCAGGCCGACGAGCATATGGGCGGCAGGTACGAATTACTACACCGGCAATTACACGCTGGGCGGTATGTACCTCAAATCGAGCCGAGAAGACGGCAGCGGAGCTGATGACGGCTACGTATTGTCAGCGCGCTACGGTCAGAATTTCCCGTGGATAGCGCACACGTATGAATTTGATCTGAAATACTACGACATGGCAGGCGGCACGTACGTCAACCACACGATGAACGGTGTCGGCAACTACATGGACGGCTTCAAAGGCTGGGGCGCAATGGCTTATTATACGCCGGTGGAAAATTTCGTGGTCGGTCTGGAATATTACGATCTGAAAGACAAGACGACGGGCGAAAAGGGCAAGACGGCATGGGCAAGTCTCACTTGGAGCTTTTAAATAAAATCAGCAGTTTGGAGGGGGCTGAGGAGTGAAATTTAAGTTTAGATTAAAGACGAAATACTGGATAGGTATTTTTATTTTATTGCTGCTGGCACTTATATACTGGTTTTGGTACTTGGGCAGTCAGACAGTGGCGTACGACGATATCCCCGATCTGACGAGCGAATACAATGCCGATGCTGAAATTGCCAAAGCTCAAGAGGCTTTAAACGGCGATGTCAAGGCGGCGACTGTCTACACGCGCGACCCGGCAAAAAACAATGCCATTGCATTGACTTTTGACGGGCTGCCCGACCCGACGACCACGGCAAAACTGGTCGATTTGATCAAAAAGTACGATATCAACGTTACTTTCTTCGTTGAAGGCAGCAACTGCGCCGGAGATAAAGGCTCGGTGATGGAGCTTTACAAAGCAGGCATACCGATGCAGAACTACACTTACTCCGGGCTGATGCGCCTCGACCGCCAGCCGTCTGACAGTGTCCTGGAACAGCTGATAAAGACGCAGAAAGTAGTAGAGACACTGACCGGCACCGCGCCGACCATGTTCAAAGCACCGAGTACATCGTATGTGGTGCCGCTTTTGAAAATGGCAGGAGCTTCCGGCTTGAAATCAGCCGTTAAGACAGATGTATTCGTCAATAAAGACGCTATCAAGACCGATGCCGATGCCGTGAACTTCATAAATTCCGTGCCGCAAGGCTCCATCGTCTCCATGGTGCTGACCACGCCGGTCAACTCCGTCGTCTATCAGCCGGGAGATGTCGATGAACCGCCGGCAGTCGACAAGCAGCCCAATCTGACGATTCGAGATAAGCCGAAGATAGAGCACGAAAATATCATCGACGTTACGGAACGCTTGTTTAAAGCGATAAAAGCGCGCAGCCTCGCGACTGTGCCGCTCGACGATATGCGCGAAATCGAACGCGAGGACATTCTACTGCCGCAGCCCGCTCCGGCACAGCAGCCTAATCCCGCTGCGCCGCCAGCGCAGAATCAGCAGCCGGCACCGACATCAGGTCAACAGCAGCCGGCTCAAGCTGCTCCTCATGCCGATAATGGCATGATAGCATCTATTATAAATGATATCGGTAAAGGTTTTGACTCCGTTTTCTTCCATAGAGCATATGCGGCAGCCGTTGACAACAGCAGATACGATGTACTCAGAGCGCAGAACAATAAAAAACTTGCCGAATCTCCTAAGATGATATACACGACGAAGCAGTCTGTAGCTTATGTATTTGCAGGGCTTGACAAGCCGCAGGTCGTTTACAAGACGCTGGCATGGCTCAAGAAAAACGATGCTAAGGGAACATTCCTGATCATGGATAAAGACATCAGGCAGAATCCGCAGCTGGTGCGCGATATCGTAAACAGCGGTAATGAAACAGCAATCGGCGTGCGCTCGCTCAAAGACGGAAATTACTACACGACCTGCCGCCAGATTGCCACTGTGCAGAATGCTTTAGCCGATATGGGCGTACAGACGAATCTCGTAATGCAGCCTTGGGGACAGATAACGGATGAAACGCGCGAAGCCGTATCGGCTATGGGTTGTCAGATGTTTTCTCCGACGATAAATATCGTCAGTTCCAAGGACGAATATGCTGCATCAGCCGACGAGATCATGAAAACCCGCTTTGGCAGGCTGCTTTATTCGCTGGGGCGCGGCTGGATAGTTTATTTCCGCTTGGATTTTTACCAAAATGATGATTTAGCTGTAAATGTGATGGACCTCGTAAAGCGGTATAAGATCGACAATATAGCCTATAATTCATTCACTGACGACCCTAAGACGAACCCTGCCAATGATTCGGTTTATACGATAACTTCCATCGGTGATATACTGTCGGATAAAGCTGATATATATCAGTACAACGGCGGAACTGATGAGGATTACCCGGTGGACGGCAAGGCGTACGTAAAACAGCGCAGCGATATTTCTTTCAATGATTTCATCTACAAACGCTACATCGGCAATAAAGCAGTCGAAGATGACAATATGTTCGGCTTCAGCGTCGAAGAAAAGAAATACCGCGATTTGACAGGGCTTATCCACACCAATGACCCGGTCGTGTTTTTCACATTCGACGACTGGGGCACGGATCAGGCTATAAACCATCTGCTATACGTATTCCGCAAGCACCATGCCAAGGGAACGTTTTTCATTCTGACGCACAATATATTGAATAACCCCAATCTATTGCGTGCTATTGCCAATGACGGGCATGATATAGCATCGCACAGCGAGTGGCACCACCCGATGGACGGCACCGATTACAAGACGGCTTACGACAATTACCTTATAGATTACGGCACATCTTATGCCAAGCTGACGAATGTATTAGGTGATATGTACCATGCTGACGGCTCGCCTGTCTTTAGGCCGTATTTCAGGCCGCCGACACTTACGGCGAGCAGAGCGGGCTTCAGGGCTTTGTACGATACGGGCTTTACTTACATCGTATCAGGTTCGTACAGCACGCACGATTATGAACAGCACAATCTGGCGGGCATGGTCGAAGCTGTCAAAGAAGGTATATACGACGAGAACGGCCATGTCATAAAAGGCGCGGTGCTCGTAATGCACATGAGCGATCAGGCGGCGTATACAGCGGCGGCACTCGATATGCTCATGACGGAAAATGATAAGCGCGCTGACGGCGATCCGGCAAAATTCATTCCGGTGGCACTGTCATCGTATCTGGAAGGCGGCTACGACCAGTCTGATTACGGCGATGTGCCTTACACACTGCCGGACAGCAGGCCGGTAGGCTCTGAGCCGAACGGTCCTGAAAAATGATGAAAAATTAGATGTCAGATAAGGAGGAAAGCAAAATGAAACAGTGGAGAGTTTTCTGCTTGGCGATGAGTTTGATATGTATGATGATAGCTGTCGGCAGCGTATTAGCTGAAAGAAATGTATTCATCAAGAGAGCATCTGCCGCAGCTAGCTATGAACAGCTGCGCGAGCAGAACAATAAAAAACTTGCTGATTCGCCCAAGATGATTTACACGACGCGGCAGGCTGTGGCATTTGCTTTCGCCGGTCTGACAAAGCCCGAAGTCGTCTATAAGACTTTAGCTTGGCTCAAGAAGAATAACGCCAAAGGCACGTTCTTCATAATGGAAAATGAAATGCGCAGCAATCCCGATATGGTGCGCGATATCATCAGAAGTGGCAATGAAGCGGCAATAGGCCTGCGTTCATTGCGCAATGCTGATTACTATACGGCGTGCAGGCAGATAACGAATATGAAAAATGCTCTGGCGCGCTATGGCGTATATACGAATCTCGTGATGCAGCCGTGGGGACAGATAACGGACGATATGCGCGAAGCCGTGTCGGCGATGGGCTGTCAGATGGTGTCGCCGACGATGAATATGGTCAGCTCTCGCCACAAGGAGTATACCTCGGCTGATGAGGTGATGAATGAGCAGTTCGGCAGATCTGTTTATTCGGTGGGCAGAGGCTGGATGATCTGCTTCCGCCTCGATTTTTACGATGATGACAATCTCGTATTAAACGTCATGGATTTGGTTAAGCGTCATAAGATCGACAATATAGCGTACAATTCTTTTTACGATGACCCGCATATAAATGCTGCCAATGATTCGAGCTATAAGATAGAAGCCATCGGCACTATTTTGGCGGACAAGAGCAATCTGTACGATTTTCAGGGAAAACGCGAAGAGGATTATTCAACGGACGGCAGAGCATATCTGTCGGCGCATAAAGCACCTTCCTATGAGGATTTCATCTACAATCGCTATATCGGCAACGAGGCTGTAGAGGATTCCAATGTGTTCGGCTTTTCTGTAGAGGAAAAGCAGTACATGGATATAAGCGGCAAGATACGCACAGACAAGCCGGTGGTGTTCTTTACCTTCGATGACTGGGGTTCAGATGCGGCGGTAAATCACCTGCTGTACGTCTTTAGAAAGCACAAAGCCAAAGCGACTTTCTTTGTGCTGACGCACAATGTACTCAACAATCCCAATCTACTGCGCAGTATTGCCAAGGAAGGCCATGACGTGGCCTCTCACAGCGAATTTCATCATCCGATGGACGGAATGAATTATGAAGAGGCGTATAAGAATTATTTGATTGACTATGGAATTGCCGATGCCAAGCTGGAAAATATCGCGGGCAGCGTGCGCCATGCCGACGGCACTTCAGCCGTCAAGCCGTATTTCCGCCCGCCGACGCTTACTGTCAGCAGGGCGGGCATGACTGCTCTGTACGATACGGGCTGCCAGTACGTGGTGTCCGGTTCGTACAGCACGCATGATTATAATCAGCCCGATTTGGACAGCATGGTCAATGTAATAAAAAGAGGCATTTTCGACAAGGACGGCAAGGTTCAAAATGGTGCTATCCTCGTAATGCACATGAGCGATACTTCTGCTCTGACGGCAAATGCACTCGATATGCTGCTGACTATCAATGAAAACCGCCCGGACGGCGACCCGGCGAAGTTCGTGCCATTGCCGCTGTCGGCTTATCTGTCGCAGGGCTATAGCCAGTCGAATTACGCCGGTGCTAAGAAGAACGACAGCCAAAGCACAAACGCTTCGCAAAGAGGCGACAGTATTTTATATGAAAACAGCGGCTATTGAGTACGCTGATGTGATTTGAAATGAAAATTTTGTTGCTTAATGAATGATTATTTATAACTATGTCTGAAAAACGGCAGATAGTTTTTCGGAACTAACAGGGGAAGGATTTCGATGGATGGTAATAAAAAGCTAAGTTCTGATGCCGTAAGGGATATAGTGCATCAGGATGATATACAGCAGGCTATAAAGCAGGCTTTGGATACGAAAGAGGACGTACTGCTGCGTCCTCTGGGCGATCGGCGTGTACTGCCCAATGTGCCGGATAAGAGCAAGCGCAGGACGAGAGTAGACCGGCGCGGCGTGATCAGCAGTGAAGATGCGGTGGAAGATTATGAGCTCAGCCGCGAGAAGGAGCTGACCGGCAGGCGGTACGCCGTCGATTATGATGTGAAGCTGCGTGCAGTTGATAAGGCAGGGCGCAGTGTTTCCTTCAGCTGCAAGGCTCTCAATATCTCTAGCTCCGGTATTTTGTGCGAGCTGCCGCAGCGTTTTAAAGAAGCGGTGGAAAATTCGTCTTTTGTGGAATTGAGCTTTGAGATAACGCCCGGCTCGATGCCGGAAGGCTACGAAATGAAGATAAAACGCATCAAAGCGGAATGGGTGCGCACCGTCAGCGCGGTAAAAGGCGGCACGGTAAAGTGCGGCTTTCACTTCAAGGAGCTTTTGGCGCAGTACACGTATCACAAACGCCAGCGGTATATGCTGACGATGGCGGCGATTTTCATGTTCTTCGTATCGGCATTCGTTATACTGCTGAGGGCGGAAAGCGTACTGTACTTTAATTTCAATAAAGTATTGTACCTCTACAGCATAATGGCGGCGACATTTCTGCTGACTCGCTATCTGTTCGGTGCCTTTTACAAGCCGGTGCCGATCAATCCGAATTACACGCCGGGCGTTACGATCATAATCCCGTGCTTCAATGAAGAGCAGTGGATTCGGCGGACGATTCTTAGCTGTGTCAATCAGGATTATCCGCTGGATAAATTGGAAGTGCTCGTCGTTGACGACTGTTCCAACGACAATTCTCAGGCGGAAATCAAGCAGATGATACGCGAGCTGGAAAAGGAAACGGATTACGCGATAAAAGGGCGCGTCCACTACTATATGCAGCCGGAAAACGCGGGCAAGCGCGAAGCTCTCGCCGTCGGCGCGAAGATAGCCAAGCACGAACTGCTGGTATTCGTCGACTCGGACAGCTTCCTCGACCCATTCGCTATCCGCAATATCGTGCAGCCGTTCCAAGATGCCAAGATGGGCGGCGTATCGGGGCGCACTGATGTCGCCAACACTTTCACTAACAACCTGACGAAGATGCAGTCGGTGCGCTACTACATCGCTTTTCGCATTTTGAAGGCGGCTGAAGGATTGTTCGATGCCGTTACCTGCTTGTCCGGTCCGCTGTCATGCTACCGCAAGGATTTGGTATTAAAGTACAGCGATGCTTGGCTCAACCAGACTTTTCTGGGACAGAAAGCGACGTTTGGCGATGACCGCGCTATGACGAATTTCATATTGCGCAATCACCGCACGACGTATCAGGACACAGCGGTCTGCTCGACCATCGTGCCGAATACCTACAAGGTATTCTTAAAGCAGCAGATGCGCTGGAAGCGTTCTTGGCTGCGCGAAACGTTCGTCGCCGCTACCTTCATGTGGAAGAAAGAGCCGTTCATGGCTATATCGTTCTACATGGGGCTATTAGTGCCGATCCTCTCGCCTGTCATCGTAATATACAATCTGCTGTACATACCGCTGACGCACCGTGTATTTCCGCTGACCTTCTTGATAGGCATACTGCTGATGGCGTTCATGATGAGCTTTGCTCAGCTGCTTTTGCGGCGCAGCTCGACATGGCTGTACGGCGTGTGGTTCTGCCTCTACTATGAAGCCGTACTGCTCTGGCAGATGCCGGTAGCGTGGGTTACCTTCTGGAAATCGACTTGGGGCACGCGCATGACGACGGCAGATATCAGCGAACTCGTTACTGAACAGAAAGAAAAAAGCGAACAGATGAAGAAGAAAGCGGGGAATGTTTGATGGAATCCCCCAATTTGGCAGACAAGGCTTATTCCAAGAAGAAAGACAGAAATAAGATAATCCGCACTTCGTTTCAAGTGCTGCTGCTCGTTATACTGCTCGGCTCTATCGCATGGTATTACCTGATGCAGCCGGTCTATCAGCCGTACACTGAGCAGGCACTGCGCGACAACGGCTTTGTGGCTCTGTCGTACTTCGGCGTGCAGAGGACGGAGGGTAGCCAGACGCTGATCAGCGAGGACAATCTGCGGGACCATCTCGAAGCACTCAAGCGTCAGGGCTACAAGACGATAACGACGGACGATATCTACGAATACTATACGAACAACAAGGAACTGCCGGAGAAATCGCTCTATCTGATGTTTGAAGACGGGCGCAGGGATACGGCTATCTTTGCCAATCCCATTTTGGAAGATTTGAATTACCATGCGACGACGTTCAATTACCCGGAGAAATTCGACAAGGGCGATACGAAATTCCTTTTGCCGGATGACCTGCGCAAAATCGGCGAGGACGGCTACTGGGATGTCGGCACTAACGGCTACAGATTATTTTTCATCAATGTGTTCGACCGCTATGACAATTACTTGGGCGAAATGGACCCGCTGATGTTCAATATGGTCGCGCCGTATCTAGGCAGGCGGTACAATCACTATCTGATGGACTACATCCGCGACAAGAACGGCATTCCCAAGGAAAGCTACGACCGCATGAAGAGCCGCATCAGCTACGATTATCAGAAATTGCAGATGATCTACATGGATGAACTCGGCTACGTGCCCAAGGTAAGTGTCCTGATGCACGCCAATACGAGTGAGTTCGGCAACAATGCTCAGGTCAGTGCGGTCAATGCGTATTGGCTGCAAAAGCTGTTTGAGATGAATTTCAACCGCGAAGGCTATTGCCTCAACGTGCCCGACAGCAGTATTTACGATTTGACGCGAATGCAGCCGCAGGCGTGGTGGCCCGTCAATCACCTGCTGATGCGCATCAAGTACGATACGAATAAAGATATGATCTTCAACACGGGCGAGCGCGAGCGTTTTGAACGCTGGGAGCTTGAAAAGGGTGCGGCAGAGTTCAAGAATGAAAAGATCTATCTGACGACGCTGCCGAAAGAAAATGCACTGCTGAAGCTCAAAAACAGCTATGCTTACAAGAATGTTGCTATAGATACAGAATTGGTGGGCAACAAGGCGGGCACTCAGGTCATTTTCCTGCGTGCTGATGAAAATCTCAACAATTATATCGCTATCAAAGCGAGCGGCCCGTATCTGTCGGTCGTGGAAAAAGTCAATGGCAAGGATACAGAGCTGTTCAAGCGTTCGTTTAATGAATTGGACGGCGTAGAACCCATCTCGGTCGATGAAGACAGGCACGATGCTGAAGTTACGGCACTGGAAGCGTATTCGCGCTACGCGCCGACGGAAGGCCTTGCCAAAGTTTACGTCAACCGCCTGAAGGAAAAGACGAAGGAAACGCCGCAGACGATAGCCGACGGTTCGCCGGAATACGTGCCTACCTTGCAGATGAAGGAAAAAGGCAACTGCAAATTGCAGATAAAGCTCGTGAACTCTACCTTGTCTTTGAGTTACAATGACAAGCCGCTGACGAGTCTTTCCGTATCGGGCGGCGACCGCGGCGAAGTAATGCTCGGCGCGTGGTACACCGGCGCAGGCTGGCAGCAGCGCAACCTCGACGACGATGTTTACGATGCAGTATTCCAGAACTTTGAGCTGCGCGACGGCATAACCGATACAGTCCTGTATTCGTCGAATTACAGCGGCTGGGAAAAAGTAAAGCACACTGTCTACAACTGGTTTGAAAATCTTATAGATTGGTTCGTTTACCATCTGTGATCTATGTATCTGGGAGGATTCATATGAAAAATTGGCACCGCAATCTAGCTGCTGCCCTGCTGTTCACGTCCATCTGTTCTTTCAGCGGAGCGGGCAGTGCCGTCCCCAATGAAGCCTGGCGCGGCAGCGAGGACGGCAGCCGCGAGATGTCTGCTTGGGTGGCGTATTGGGACATGGACAGAGGCCTAGAAGAATTTAATGAGGCGAATGAAAAGGGCAATGCTTACAGCAGTGTGTCGTATTTTGCCGCTTACTTCAATGACAAGCAGAAATTGTTCATCCCTGACGCTATAGCCAATGCAGAGGATTTTGCAGACAGCTCAGTCGATACGCGCTATCTGACGGTCGTCAACGATGTGCAGGGCAAGAAGAATGCCGCAGCAAAATTCAAGGATATAGACGTGGTGAAAAAAGTCCTGAAGAATGACAAAGCGCAGCAAAAGCACGCTGATGAGATCATCAAGCTGGCGAAAAAAGCCGGCTGCAACGGCATTGACCTCGACTATGAGCGCGTATTCCGCGATAAGGAAGCGGCCAAGCTATATCTGCAATTCATCAGGGTACTCTACGACAAGGCACAGGCAGAAGATATGAAGCTGCGCGTAGTGCTGGAGCCGAATGTTGATTTTGCATCGCATAAATTCCCGAAAGGTCCCAAATACGTCGTAATGCTCTACAATCTCTACGGCACGCACAGCGGCGAAGGTCCCAAGGCTGATTTTGCTTTTATCCGCAAGACCATCGACAATATGAAAGCACTGCCTGACCCAGTCGGCGTGGCATTTGCTACCGGCGGCTGTATCTGGAGCAGCGACGGGCAGAAGAAGTTCATCTCAGCGGCAGAAGCGCAGTCATTGGCACGCAAGTACAAAAAGACACCGGAGCGTTCGCTGAGGAGCAACGATCTGCATTTTGACTACAAGGACGATGAAGGCATTGAGTACAGCGTCTGGTACGCCGATGAATTGACGCTTGCCAGCTGGATGAACAAGGCTCAGGAAGCAGGCATAGGCGACATTACGATTTGGCGCATGGGCGGCAATGAAAAAGCTTATGATTTTTCTATCTGAGAATTAAAATAGGACTGTCTGGAAGCAGCTTCTTCGCTTTTAGACAGTCTTATTTTTATATTGATACATACAAAGAAATC
>CATYZV010000016.1 GCA_958415865.1 uncultured Selenomonadaceae bacterium | reverse complement strand
TACTTGCCAAAGGCATAAAAACTCTGTATAATAACCAGTTGTTACTGATTATATTATCTGGTACTAAAAGTTGGTGTGAAGGATGGCATGTGAAAAAAAGCGAATAAGACAGAATCTCTTAGCGGATTACGTGCGCTCTAAGCCTTTTTTTACGGATGAAGACTTGGCAAAACTTTTGAATGTAAGTATACAGACTATCAGATTAGATCGTTTGGAACTGGGCATACCTGAGCTTCGCGAGCGCATTAAAAAGCTGGCTGAAGCTACGCAGAGAAAAGTTAAGTCCATCATGAGCAGAGAGATTTCCGGTGAACTGCTGGATTTGGAGCTGGGAAAATCAGGCATCTCCATGATGAAGATCACCGAGGACATGGTATTTGAAAAGTCCAAGGTGGCAAAGGGAGAATTCATGTTTTCTCAGGCAAATTCACTGGCGCTGGCACTCATAGATGCGCCGATGGCTGTTACAGGTGTGGCGAATATGAAGTACAAAGCACCGGTGTACGTTGGAGATAAGCTGATTGCCAAGGCAGAGCTCAAGCACAGGCGGGGCAATAAGTTCTTTGTCTGGGTGAAGATAAAAAACGTAACAAAAGAAGTGTTTCGCGCAAAATTTATTCTCGTATCCCTCAACAATAGCGAGGGCGCGGAAGATAATGGAGGGCCGAATATATGAAGATTGCAGTAGATGCAATGGGCGGCGATTATGCACCGCAGCAGATTGTAGAAGGAGTAGTCAAAGCAGCAAAGCTCTACGACTGCGAGATCGTGCTGGTCGGCGACCGGGTTCAGATAAAAGCAGAGCTTGACAAGCTGTATCCTGAATGGGAGCAGAATAGGATATCTATTCACCATGCCAGCGACGTGATAGGCATGGGAGAGCATCCGGGCGTAGCTGTTCGGCGCAAGAAGGATTCGTCCATCGTCGTGGCGACAAAGCTCGTCAAGACGGGAGAGTGTGATGCTGTACTGTCCGCCGGCAACACGGGAGCCGCAGCAGCTTCGGCATTGTTCACTCTGGGCAGAATCAAAGGCATAGACAGACCCTCGATCGCAACGCCTATCCCCAATGCTAAGGGAGGCGCGACGCTGCTCTTGGATTCCGGGGCGAATGTCGACAGCAAGCCGAGCCATCTGTCGCAGAGTGCGCTGATGGGTTCTATTTACGCAGAATGTGTATTCGGCACAAAAAATCCGTCTGTCGGACTTTTGAATATCGGGGAAGAATCGACTAAGGGCAATGAACTCGTCCAGGCGACTTACCCCATACTGAAGGCAATGACGACGATCAATTTCAAGGGCAATGCAGAAGGCCGCGATATACCGACAGGCGAATTTGACGTGGTGGTATGCGACGGCTTCGTCGGCAATATCGTGCTCAAGTTCGGTGAAGGCCTCGCCAAGACGCTCGTAAAGATGGCAAAGCACGCTATTGAAAACGGCGGCATACTGGCAAAGCTCGGCGCATTCTTAATGCTGCCGGCACTGAAAAAGCTCGGCCGTGAAATCGATGTTACAGAATACGGCGGTGCTCCTTTACTAGGTGTCAATGGTTGTTGTATAATATCTCATGGCAGTTCCAATGCAAAGTCTATTTGCAGTGCAATCCGTCAAGCATGCAGATATGTAGAAAGTGATGTACTGACTCAGATTAGAGATAAGATAGATAAGGAGGAAGCTCTAAATAATGACAGTGAAATTAAATAGTGCCGGAATCCTGGGACTAGGCTACCATGTCCCTGAAAAAATCGTTACCAATGCAGATTTGGAAAAACTGGTAGAAACGAATGATGAATGGATCGTCGAACGCACGGGCATCAAGGAACGCCGCATCGCAGCTCCTGATGAACCCACTTCGGCTCTTGCCTACAAGGCAGCCGTGATGGCACTGGAAGATGCCGGTGTTACGGCAGAAGAACTCGATTTGATCATCGTAGCTACGATCTCAGCTGACTGCAATACGCCGTCCACGGCCTGCATTTTACAGGCAAAGCTCGGTGCGAAAAATGCAGCGGCGTTTGACCTTTCGGCTGCGTGCTCAGGCTTCGTTTACGCGACGGCTATCGCTACGCAGTTCGTAGAAACCGGCATGTACAAGAAAATTCTCGTCATCGGGGCAGAAACACTCTCCAAGTTCCTCAACTGGCACGACCGCAATACCTGCATAATCTTTGCAGACGGTGCAGGTGCAGCAGTCATTGGGCAGGTTGAACCGGGTTACGGCATGCTGAGCTTCGACCTCGGTGCAGACGGCGGCGGTGCCGATGTCATCAAGATACCCGGAGGCGGCAGCAGACATCCTGCTGACCAGGAATCGATTGACAAGCATATGCACTGCCTGTTCATGAACGGCAAAGAAACATTCCGCTTCGCCGTCAAAGAAATGGGTGCGACGGTGCTGCGCTCGCTTGAACGTGCAGGGCTGAAAAAAGAAGATGTGGATTATCTGATCCCGCATCAGGCTAATATCCGCATCATTAAATCAGCAGCTAAACGCTTGGCACTGCCTATGGAAAAGGTATTCGTCAACATCACCAAATACGGCAATGCTTCAGCAGCTTCCATCCCCATGGCAATGACAGAAGCTTATCACGCCGGCAAGCTGAAAAAAGGCGAAATAATAGCTCTGTCAGGCTTTGGTGCAGGCCTTACCTGGGGCTCGTGCATCATGAGATGGGCGAAGGAGGATAAAAAATAATGTTTGAAAACAACACTATCTGTAAACTATTGAATATAAAATATCCGATCTTCCAGGGCGGCATGGCATGGCTCGGCACGGCAGAACTCGCTTCAGCTGTATCGAATGCAGGCGGCCTGGGCATCATCGGCGCAGGCCATATGCCCCCGGATCTATTGCGCAAGGAAATTCAGAAGCTGAAAGAACGCACAGACAAGCCCTTCGGTGTCAACATCATGCTGATGTCTCCGTTCGTCAAGGAAGTAATGCAGGTCGTAGTCGATGAACGCGTGCCTGTCGTTACGACCGGCGCAGGCAATCCGGGCGAATACATTCCGGCACTGAAGGAAATCGGCTCCAAGGTCATTCCGGTAGTAGCTTCCGTAGCTCTGGCAAAACGCCTTGAACGCACGGGCATAGATGCGGTTATCGCTGAAGGCAATGAAAGCGGCGGCCACATCGGTGAAATCAATACGATGGCACTCATTCCGCAGATCGTAGACGCAGTGAAAGTGCCTGTTATCGCAGCAGGCGGCATCGGCGATGCCAGAGGCATGATGGCAGCTTTTGCCCTCGGTGCCAAAGCAGTGCAGATGGGCTCGCGCTTCGTACTGTCGGAAGAATGTACTGTCGATGAAAAGTACAAGAAGCTCGTCTTGAAGGCAAAAGACCGCTCTACCGTAGAAACGGGCAGAATGACTGGTCATCCCGTGCGCGTAATCGCCAACAAGCTCACGCGCAAATTCGATGAGCTGGAAAAAGAAAATGCTCCGATGGAAGAATTTGACAAGCTCGGCGCAGGCCGCCTGGCAATGGCTTACCGCGGCGACGTGGAATGGGGTTCCGTCATGATCGGACAGATCTCCGGCATGCTGCACGACATAAAGCCGGTCAAAGACATCATCGACGACATCGTCAGCAAAGTGCCCGCAGTTTTTGATGACATCGAAGATGCCTGCAAATAATTTTGGTACTTTTTTCCGTAACATGTGATGTATTGAAACGTACGTACAAAGTAATAATGAACATGAATTTGGGTACATTTTTTTCGTTAACATGTGATGTATTGAAACTTATATAAACGGATATTACGCTCAATTTTAGAGATTAATCGCATATATAAACTCGATTTGAAAGGTGGATTATCTAGTGGGAAAATTAGCATTCCTGTTCCCCGGACAGGGCTCTCAGGTAGTTGGCATGGGCAAAGATTTTTACGATAAATTCGACCTCGCCAAGAAACTGTTTAAAGAAGCAGACGAAGTACTCGGTTACTCCATAATGGATATGTGCTTCAACGGTCCGGCTGAAGACCTCAAGCTTACGGCAAACACTCAGCCTGCTATACTGACGGTCAGCGTCATCTGCAGCGAACTGCTCAAGGAAAACGGTATTGCCCCTGAAATCGTCGGCGGCCACAGCCTCGGCGAATACTCTGCTCTCGTAGCAGCAGGCTCGCTCAAATTCTCTGATGCAGTGTATCTCGTGCATAAGCGCGGCCAGTTCATGCAGGAAGCAGTGCCCGTAGGCGAAGGCGGCATGGCTGCCGTAATCGGCCTCGACCGCGATAAAATCGTAGAAATCTGTGCCGATGTAACGGCAAAGACGGCACTCGTACAAGCCGTAAACTTCAACTGCCCCGGCCAGATCGTAATCGCCGGCACGGCTAAAGGCGTAGAAACGGCTACGGAAGAACTCAAAGCTGCCGGAGCTAAGAAATGCGTAATCCTGCCGGTAAGTGCTCCTTTCCACAGCAAGCTGATGGAACCTGCCGCAGCCAAACTGGCTGAAGAACTCGATAAAGTCGTAGTGTCTGATGCGCAGATTCCCGTCGTTACGAATGTAACGGCTGAAGCACTGACGAAAGCTCAGGACATCAAGGTCAGCCTCGTAAAACAGGCTGCAAGCCCCGTTAAATGGGAAGACTGCATCGCTACGATGAAGGCTTTCGGCGTAGATACCTGCGTAGAAGCAGGCCCCGGCAAAGTGCTCTGCGGCTTCAATAAGCGCATTGACCGCAAGCTCAAATCCCTCAATGTAGAAGATATTGCATCCTTGGAAAAGACGACTGCATATTTTAAGGGCTAAACAACTGCTGATTAATATAGACAAGAGCGTTAGATTCTGTATATAATAGATGTATGCAAAATCGACAATGTAGATTGAGAAAGGAAAAGCTGCTTTTCTCAAATTAAACGAGATAGCAGCAGGTCAGATAAAATGCTTTTAGACGGTAAAATTGCATTAGTAACCGGCGGCTCGCGCGGCATCGGCAGAGCGATTGCCATTGCACTGGCTAAAGAAGGTGCTGATGTAGCTGTAAATTATGCAGGAAATGCGAAAGCTGCTGAAGAAGTAAAAGAAATAATCGAAAGCATGGGCAGAAAGGCAATCACTATTCAGGCTGATATCAGCGATGAAGCTGCAGCAGCTAAGATGGTAGAACAGACGATAGCAGAACTCGGCGGCCTCGACATCCTCGTCAACAATGCAGGCATCACGCGCGACAATCTGTTCATCCGCATGAAAGCTGATGAATGGAATGCTGTCATCAACACCAATCTGACCGGTCTGTTCAACTGTGCTCAGCCGGCAGCTAAATACATGATGAAAAAACGCGCAGGACGCATCATCAACATATCTTCCGTATCCGGCATCATGGGCAATTTCGGCCAGACGAATTACTCTGCGGCAAAAGCAGGCGTAATCGGCTTTACCAAGGCATTGGCCCGCGAAACAGCAGCGCGCGGCATCACTGTAAATGCAGTGGCTCCCGGGTTTATCGCTACTGATATGACGGCAGCTATGCCCGAAAAAGCGACCGAAAAAGTCTTGGGCATGATTCCCATGGGCAAGATGGGACAGCCGGAAGATATCGCCAATGCAGCTGTATTTTTGGCATCAGATCAGGCTTCATATATTACAGGACAGGTTATCAGCGTTAACGGCGGTATGGTAATGTAATATTGCAGTAATAAATACGATAGGGTTATCCTATAGGGGAGGTGAATTAAATGGACGACATTTTTGAAAAAGTAAAGAAGGTCGTTGTAGATCAGTTAGGTGTTGAACCGGATGAAGTTAACATCGATTCCACCTTCATCGACGACCTCGGCGCAGATTCCCTCGATATCGTAGAATTGATCATGGCTTTTGAAGAAGAATTCGGCATCGAAATTCCTGACGAAGCTGCTGAAAAGATCAAAACTGTTAACGATGTTGTAGAGTACATTAAAAAAGCGAAAGACTAAACAATGATTTAGCATTTTCCTTAGAAAGTCCCGTGGGTTTCCACGGGATTTTCTAAAGATACTCGAAGTAAAGAAAAGCGGATTGGAGGAGTTATATTGAAACTTCCTGAACTGAAAATTGGCAATAAAATAGCAAAGGTACCAATTATTCAGGGCGGTATGGCTGTACGCCTGTCGACAGCAAGGCTGGCAGCAGCTGTAGCAAACGAAGGCGGCATTGGTCTTATCGCTGCATCCGGTATGCCCGCTGATGAATTAAGGTATGAAATTCGCTTGGCACGCTCTTTGACATCCGGTATTATCGGCATCAATATCATGGTGGCAGCGAGCGGTTTCAGCGAAATCGTAAAAACGGCTATTGACGAAGGTATTGATCTTGTGGTAGCCGGAGCAGGTTTTTCCCGCGATATGTTTGGTCTTGGAAAAGAATCCGGTACGCCTATCGTGCCGATCGTTTCCTCTGTTAAATTAGCGAAAATATCCCAACGTCTTGGCGCGACGGCTATTGTCGTAGAAGGAAAGGAAGCCGGCGGTCATCTGGGCACGAATACCTCAGTGCGTGAATTAATTCCCGATATTGCCAAAGCGGTGAGCATTCCCGTGGTAGCAGCAGGCGGCGTACTGACCGGCCAGGACATTGTTGATCTTATAAAGATGGGCGCAAGCGGTGTTCAGATGGGCTCGCGCTTTGCTGCCAGTGAAGAATCGAATGCAGCTCCGGCACTGAAGAAATTCTATCTCCATTCTCAGCCGGATGATATAGTGGTAATCCACAGCCCGGTCGGCCTGCCCGGTCGCGCAGTGCGCAATCCGTTTGCAGACAAGATAATGCACGGCAATGTGCCGCCGAAAGTGTGCCACCGCTGCCTTAAAAGCTGCAAGCATAATTTCTGCATAATCAGTGCGCTGATACGTGCAGAACAAGGCGATGTAGAAAACGGCCTGGTGTTTACCGGTGAATATATAAGCAGGATAAAAGAAATCCTGCCTGTTAAGGAAATCTTCGCGCGTCTCAAATCAGAAGTCGCGGCGATTAATTAATTGTGTTAGTAAGTGAGAGGTGTTTGTTTTGACAAATAGAGTAGTCATTACCGGGTTAGGTGTAATCTCCCCTATCGGAATAGGCAAGGATGCTTTTTGGCAGGGCCTGCTGGAAGGCAAAAACGGCGTAGGCAGGATCACCCATTTCGATCCGTCTGAATACAAAGCCCAGATTGCAGCTGAAGTAAAAGACTTTAAAGCGTCCGACTTCATCGACAGAAAAGAAGCAAGACGCATGGACAGATATACTCAATTCGCCATTGCTGCTACGAAGCTGGCAATTGAAGATTCCGGCATGGATCTGGACAAAGAAGACAGAGAACGCATCGGCGTGTTCATCGGCAGCGGCATCGGCGGCATTGAAACGCTCCACGACCAGTACAATACTCTCTTTACCAAAGGACCCGGCCGCATCAGCCCGTTCTGCGTGCCGATGATGATCAGCAACATGGCAGCAGGCCAGACTTCCATCGTGTTCGGTCTGGAAGGCCCCAGCCTCTGCCCTGTAACGGCGTGCGCTACCGGCACCAATGCCATCGGCGATGCTATGCGCGTAATCCAGCGCGGCGAAGCTGACGTGATGGTAGCAGGCGGCACGGAAGCCTGCATTTCCCCGCTGCCCGTAGCAGGCTTTGCTTCTATGAAAGCACTCTGCACGAATATGAACGACACTCCGGAAAAAGCATCCCGTCCGTTCGACAAGAACCGCAGCGGCTTTGTAATGGGTGAAGGCTCCGGCGTAGTAATCCTCGAAAGCTATGAACACGCAGTGGCACGCGGCGCGCATATCTACGCTGAACTTGCCGGCTACGCTTCCACTTCCGATGCTTACCACATCACCAGCCCCGATCCGGAAGCAAAACAGTCTGCACGCTGCTTCGTAAATGCAGTAAAAGACGCAGGCCTCGAACTGACTGACATCGACTATATCAATGCGCACGGCACGTCCACTCCGCTCAATGAAAAGACGGAAACGACTGCTATTAAACGCGCATTCGGCGATCATGCGTATAAACTTTCCATCAGCTCGATCAAATCCATGATCGGCCATCTGCTCGGCGCAGCAGGCGGCGTGGAATGTATCGCTACGGCATTGGCTGTACAGAATGATATCATTCCGCCTACGATCAACCTTGAAACGCCGGATGAAGAACTCGACCTCGATTACGTTCCGAACGTAGCTAAAAAACGCGTTGTAAACGCTGCTATCTCCGATTCCCTCGGCTTTGGCGGCCACAATGCGGCTATTCTGCTCAAAAAATGCAAATAATTGATTGATAGCGAGATGATTCAGACGAATATTTCCGAAGAACGCCGGCAGAAACTTCTGCACCTCGCTGCTGATCTGGGTGTGAAGTTCAATGATATCAGCCTTTTGAATCAGGCTTTGACGCATACTTCCTACGCCAATGAATCAAAAGAGCATATACAGCACAATGAACGCTTGGAATTTCTGGGCGATGCTGTGCTGGAGCTGGCTTCAAGCACGTATTTATTCCGCAATTTCCCGCAGATGCCGGAAGGCGAGATGACGAAAGCACGCGCCTCCGTCGTCTGTGAAACGAGCCTTGCCAAGCTGTCGGTGCAGCTCAATGTAGGCGATTATCTGCTGCTGGGCAAAGGCGAACGCCAGAGCGGCGGCAGCCAGCGTCCCTCTATTCTCGCTGATGCCTTTGAGTCCGTCATCGGTGCCATTTACCTCGATCAGGGATGGCAGGCAGCGCACGATTACATCATCGACAAGCTGCATGAAGATTTCATCGCCGTAAAGCACGGCTACAATCTCAAGGATTACAAGACGATCCTGCAGGAAGTCGTACAGGCTCAGGGCAGGCACGTGGAATACAAGCTCGTATCAGAGTCCGGTCCTGACCATGCAAAGGTGTTTGAATTCATCGCCGTAGTCAACGGCAGCGAAGACGGACGCGGCAGCGGCAGCACCAAGAAGGAAGCTGAACAGCACGCAGCTTATCAGGCTTTGCAGAAATACGGATTGGAAAAATAAATAGAATTGATGTAGAACCGATGTGCAGCTCAGCCCGTCGGTTCTATTTTTTGAGATAATTTAGTTGACATGAGACCTTCAAATATGATAAAATTTGATGATGTAAGCCCTGCATGGGTAGGGTTTATCAACCGCGCAATGAGGTTTTAATAGCCTAGTGCTAACCGTATTTGGCGAGTATTTAGAAGAGGCAGGTGTAATATTAATGTACGCTATTTTCCAGACCGGCGGCAAACAGTACCGCGTTTCTGAAGGTGATGTAATCACCGTGGAAAAAATCGCAGCTAACGAAGGCGAAGAAGTAACTTTTGATCAGGTTCTGACCGTTGTAAACGACGGAGATGTTAAAGTAGGCACTCCCGTAGTTGAAGGCGCAAAGATCACTGCTAAAGTTGAAAAACAGGATAAAGCTAAGAAAATCCTCGTTTTCAAATACAAAGCAAAAGCTAACTACCGTCGTCGTCAGGGCCATCGTCAGCCTTACACGAAACTGACTATCGAAAAAATCGAAGCATAATATGATCGAAATATCTGTGATACGCCAGAATGACGGCAAGGTCATCGGGCTTTCGATCGAAGGCCATTCCGGCACGGCAGAGCGCGGTCATGATATCGTTTGCGCAGGCGTGTCGGCGCTGGCTCAGTCAGTTATTCTATCCTTGGCGAATCATCTGCATCGCAAGATCTCTTACGATGTGAACTCCAAGTCAGGGAGCCTGAATGTAGCATTGACAGAGCTTCCCGACGAATTGACAGAAGCGGTTTTTTCCGTAGCACTGGCAGGTTTTGCTGAAATAGGAAAGAGTTATCCGCGCAATGTCGCAATCGAAGATATTCGGAGGTGAATTTAGATGTTCAATTTTGATTTACAGCTGTTCGCTCATAAAAAGGGCGTAAGCTCCACTCGCAACGGCCGTGATAGTGAATCCAAACGCCTTGGCGTTAAAGAACACGCAGGCACTGTAGTTACTGCAGGCAGCATTCTCGTTCGCCAGAGAGGCACTCATTTCCATCCGGGCGTAAACGTAGGCAAAGGCAAAGATGATACTCTGTTTGCAAAAGTTGCAGGCCGTGTAGCATTTGAACGCAAAGGTCGTTCCCTGCGCCAGATCAGCGTATACGTTGACTGATTGATATCGGCAATTCAAGCCTGTATCCCTTGTGGGGTGCAGGCTTTTTGCTATGCAGATACATAAGCTGCATTTATATTTTATGGCTGATATAATAAATTTGATATTGCATTTGAATTTCTCATTGCTATAATATAATGAAAGTATATGTTAAGGGGAGTGTGTTAAAGATGATGATAGATGATGCTGAAGGACTGGTATTCCGTCCGCCGAGTGAAGCGCGCAGCTTCATACTGCGTGTTACGATAGGCTGTTCGCACAACACGTGTACTTTCTGTGCTATGTACAAGGATTCAAAGTTCCGCATTCGCCCGCTGGAGGAAATCTTCGGCATAATCGACCGCGCTGCTGCTGTATATCCCTTTATCGATCACATCTTCCTAGCCGACGGAGATGCTTTGCTATTGCCTACCGATAAGCTGCTTGCCATCATGAAAAAGTGCAGTGATTCATTTCCCAACCTGACGCGCATCACTACTTACGGAACGCCTGCCGACATCAACCGCAAGAGCCTGGCTGAACTGCAGCAGCTGCATGAAGCAGGCATGGGTATGGTCTACACCGGCATTGAAAGCGGTGATGATGAAGTGCTGAAATTCGTGCACAAAGGAGCCACTTCAGAGCAGATAATCTCTGCCGGTCAGAAGGTGCTTGCCTCAGGCATGAAATTTTCAGCGATGATAATTTTGGGGCTTGGAGGAAAAGAACGGACCCGCCAGCACGCACTAAATACAGCGCGTGTCGTATCGGCTATTAACCCCACATACCTCAGTGCATTGACGCTGATAGTAGAGCACAATACGCCGCTTTATCAAGATTATCTTGCAGGACGCTTTACGCCGCTCACGGCTAGGGAGTTTCTCGAAGAGCTGGCACTTATTCTGAAAAACACTCATATGACGAAACCCTGCATATTCCGCAGCAACCACGTATCGAATCTCTATCCCGTAGGCGGCACGCTGCCGATGGATAAGGAACGGATGCTGGAACAGCTGGAATGCGTTATACCTCATGCTGACAACACTAAGAGGCTGCTGCACGACGACAGCAGTTTCTGAGTAAAACATACTAATACTGTATACATTACAGTATTACATTTACAAAAAGCAAAAAAAGTAATATAATTATCCTCATAGAAGAAGTAATAGTTCATATTCTCTATGAGGTGATCAATAGATGAAGTTTAATTTTACCAACAGCATGATAGTAGCTATGTCATGGAACGGGCTTTGCCTCGAACACGTGGTCAGCCTGCCTGAGCAGCAAAAACATGACAAGCAGCATATCGCTGACAAGCACAGCAAAGCTTCCGGCGCGGCAAAATGATTTAGGCGTTTTGCCCGCCGGAAGTTTTTTATTATATAAAACTGTAAATATGTAAACTTTTATCTTGACTACCACCAAGATAAGATGTACAATGAATACACTATCAACTGACGAATAGATTGATCGATTCCGCAATCATTTTCAGAATCACAAGGAAAGAGGTGAAGATCTGTTACCGGCAGTGCTGCTCGAGCGCGGCTGCTATTTTTATATTGCTATCCTCAGCTGAAATTTAAGGGCAGGGTTGCGTGTATTTTTGTGTAACAGATTGTATTCCATGGCAGAAATCAAATTTGTAAAAAGAGACCAACTGAAAGAAAAACCGGACGTATCTAAAATCGGCTTCGGCACTCATTTCACTGACTATATGTTTGAAATGAGCTACGACGAAGGCCAGGGCTGGCACGATCCGCAGATCGTTCCCTACCAGGATATTCAGGTAAGCCCGGCAAACTCCACTCTCCATTACGGCCAGGGTATTTTTGAAGGCATGAAGGCTTTCCGCCAGGGCAAAGATGTCGTCATCTTCCGCTCGAAAGACCATATTCACCGCCTCAACAATTCCGCACGCATCCTCGATATTCCGCAGGTAGACGAACAGCTCGTTTACGACGCACTGCATCAGCTGATCACGATTGAAAAAGACTGGGTTCCGAATAAAAAAGGCCAGAGCCTTTACATCCGCCCGTTCATCTTCGCTGATGATCCGTACCTCGGTGTCAGCGTTGCCAAGAAATACAAATTCTACATCATTCTTTCTCCTGTAGCCGCATATTACGCACACGGCTTTGCACCGGTTAAAATCATGGTAGAAGAACATTACGTACGCGCAACAAAAGGCGGTCTCGGCGAAGCTAAGACTCCTGCAAACTACGCAGCAAGCCTCCATGCAGGCCTGGAAGCTCATAAGCATGGCTACGATCAGGTCCTCTGGCTCGACGGTGTACATCATAAATACATCGGTGAAGTAGGCTCCATGAACATCCTGTTCAAGATCAACGGCAAGATCGTTACTCCTGAACTCGACGGCACTATCCTCAGCGGCATCACGAGAAGATCCGTGCTCGCCATCGCTAAGGACTGGGGCATGGATGTAGAAGAACGCAAGATCTCCATCGATGAACTCATCGACGACTACAATTCCGGCGCACTGGAAGAAGTGTTCGGTTCCGGCACTGCTGCCGTAATCTCTCCTGTCGGCGTACTCGGCTACGAAGGCAAAGATTACGTCATCAACGGCGGCAAAGTAGGCCCGTTTGCACAGAAGATGTTCGACTACATCACGGGTCTTCAGAGCGGTCTGGAAAAAGATACTCACGGCTTCATCGACAAAGTTACGTCTGTAGACTGATTTTGAACGGATATTCCGACAACGATTGAGCAATAGCTTTTCGCTGCTTTTTGGCGAAAAGCTATTTTTATTTGCCCGGCTGGATAAGTCTAAGCAGAAATGATATAATGGAAAGAAATTACCGGCAGGCTTTGAAATATCGGCGGATATTTGTTATAATATATCGTTAGAAATATTTATGTATTTTGGTTATCATAATCACTGTTTACTCAACATAAGGAGGTAATCATAGTGCCTGTTAAAATAAGTATGGAAGATTTAAAGCGCAAACTTGCCGGTCCTCAGTATAAATTGACTCCGCAGAGAAAGACCGTCTTGCAGATTTTTCTGGACAGACCGAGCCAGCATTTGAGCGCGGAAGATGTTCATTTTATCTTGAAGGAAAATAAATATGAAATCGGTCTGGCGACCGTTTACCGCAGCTTGGAACTTTTGAGCCAGCTCAAGATATTGACTTACCTGGATTTCGGCGACGGCTGCCGCCGCTACGAACTCAACGATGCCAGCCCTAACGAACACCAGCACCATCATTTGATATGCAGGCAGTGCGGCAAGGTGCAGGAATTCAACGATGACCTTTTAGGCGATTTGGAAAAGAAGATTGCTGACACGTGCCATTTTCATATCATAGACCATCAGCTCAAGTTCTTCGGCTACTGTGAAGAATGTCAGAAAAAGCGCGAACAAGAGCACAAGAGTGATGACCAGCCGTGATAGTCAAGCATTTTTATTTGAATAGCACGCAAGAGATCATCGTCAAGATTGTTCGGGAGATCCTCGTGCTGTTCAAGGTCGAGGTCGATGAAAATGCTGAGAAATGCGATTGGGACGAATTGAAGATCGTCAATGATGTTGATATTCAGCAAGACGATACGGTAACGACAACGCTGTCTTTGCAGCGCGGCGATGCTGTATCGTCTTTTGCGCGCCGTTCAAAACTGCACGCTGATGAAAGCGTCAAGGCGGGCACCAATCGCCTTATTAAGCTCAATCTCTACCATATATTCTGCGAAGAGCTGAACTGCCATCCGGCTCCCTGGGGTACGCTACACGGCGTGCGCCCGACAAAGATAGTGCACCGCTTTATGGAGCATGGCTTGGACACTGCGGCAGTCATGCAGCGGCTCAAGGATGATTACGAGGTCAGCCCGGAAAAAGCGAAGCTGATAACGGATATAGCAGAATTACAGCTGCCGTTTTATGAAAAAGCGGCTGACCCTAGGCTCATCAGCGTCTACGTGGGCATACCCTTCTGCCCGTCGCGCTGCCTGTACTGCTCATTCCCGTCTAGCATTCTGCCGAGCGGCGAGGTAATACGAAAGTATCTGCATATGCTTTACTACGAAATAGACCATTTGAAATCTCTCATAGCGCAGTATGATTTCAAGGTGCAGACTATTTACGTGGGCGGCGGTACGCCGACGAGCCTCAATGAAGGTGATTTCGACGAGCTTTTAAATGTAGTAAAAAATGCTTTTGCCGGTCCTGATTTGGAAGAATTCACTGTAGAGGCAGGCCGCCCGGACTCTATCACTCCGGAAAAAGCGCGCTCGATCGCACGCCATGGAGCGGACAGGGTCAGCGTCAATCCGCAGACGATGCAGAACAGGACATTGCAGGTCATCGGCCGCCGCCATCGCAGCGAGGATATAATCCGCGCTTTTTACGATGTGCGCAAGGCAGGCATAAAGCACGTCAACGCAGATCTCATCCTCGGGCTGCCCGGTGAAAATGAGGATGATGCCGCCGATACGATACGCAAGGTAATAGAGCTGGAGCCGGACGATATCACGCTGCACGCGCTCGCCCTGAAAAAAGGCTCGAAGCTCAAGCTGCTGCGCGATGATTTCGTACTGCCCGACGACGATACGGTGCAGAATATGTCGGCGATAATGAACAAGGCTATAGCCGATTACGGCTTGATTCCTTATTATATCTACCGCCAAGGCTACATGAGCGGCCAGCTGGAAAACGTGGGCTTCAGCCGCCGCGGCTCGGAAGGCATTTACAATATCCAGATAATGGGTGAACGTCAGACGATACTGGGAGCGGGCGGCGCGGCGACCAGCAAGATAGCTTATCCCGGCAAGCGGCTTCAGACATCGTTCAACGCGAAGGACTTAAAGACGTATTTCGACAGCATAGACAGGTATTTGGAGCGCAGAGTGGAGCTGCTGCGCGATGCCTATGGAGACAAATAGAATAAATTTGCGTTTTTCATAGGAAAAATTGTATAGAATATGATAAAATAGATATGATAAGACGTTATAGTTATAGTGATGTAAGCAGAAATCAGCTGATTGACGGCTT
>CATYZV010000015.1 GCA_958415865.1 uncultured Selenomonadaceae bacterium | reverse complement strand
CGGGCCGCTATGGTGCTATTTTTATGCCACGCGCCATCTGGAACAGTCGCACCGCAACATGGGCGAGCGGTTTCACGGCTCCCAGCCGGACAATACAGCCGTCGTCTACGGCACGGAAAAATTTCTCTTAGAAGCATTGGAAAATTTAAAGACGAACGACTTCCATCCTGATGTACTGCTGATCGAAAACAGCTGTGCCATGGGGCTTATAGGCGACGACCTCAGCGGCATAGCCAAAAAAGCAAAGCTCGATTTTCCTGTACTTACAATGGACAGCGGCGGCAGTATCGGCGGCTTTGCCGAAGGCTACGGCAAAGCCGCACTTACACTTTTAAAATCACTCGATTTAAAAAAAGCAGCCGCGCCGAATCCCCTCTGTGTCAATTTGATCGGAGCGACAGATTTTTATTACAACGGCAAGGCAGATACGCGAGAAATAGTGCGGCTGCTTCAGCTCTGCGGCTGTGAAGTGAACTGCGTCTTAGGCGCGGGAAGCGATTTAAATTCTATCCGGCAGATAGGGCGCGCTTCGCTGAACATCGTCATCCATGCTGAGCTGGGGCTGAAGATCGCTTCCTACCTGCAAGAACGGCTAGGCCAGCCCTACATTGTGGCAGGAATGCCGTACGGCACATCAGGCACAATAGATTGGCTGAAAAAGATCAGCGAAGCTGTACCGCTTCAATTATCACAGGCAGAAAGCGAAGCTGATGAAATGCAGACTTATCTGACCTCTTGGACGAATGAGATTCGCTGTGTCTGGGGAGAACTCTGGCTGGAGCGCGTCCTCACCGCCGCACCTGCTACGACGGCAATCGGCATTGCTCAGGCACTGCGCAGTGAATGGCTCGATACAGGTGAATTAAATGTAATATGCCAAAACAATATCGACATCGAACTTCTGCCGCACGATATGGCTGATAATATTTATATTGCCGGCAGAGATTCTCAGCAGATCGAAAAACTGCTAGGCGAATTTAACAATGGGCTATTGCTCGCCGGCAGCAATGAAACATCTGTCATGATACGGAACAACCGACGCGATGTAATAAGCTGCAATATCGCCTTTCCTGTCAGAGATGAACTTCTGCTGACCGATACACCGTTTTGCGGCATCAGAGGCAGTGCGCATATGGTACAGCGATTGTGGAATAAGTACATTGCCTACAAGGCAGAAAGGAATTATCATGAGACGCAAGGACAGAGAAATTACCGATAGAAATCAGATAATAGATATGCTGCAAAGATGCGATACTGTGCGCATCGCTATGAACAAAGACAAACAGCCCTATATCGTCCCTGTATCATTCGGTATGGAAATCGTCGGCAATATGCCTGTCATCTATTTTCACTGCGCTAAAGAGGGCTTGAAAATAGACCTGCTGCAAAAAGACAGCCGAGTATGTATCGAAGCAGATACATTCTTGGGTGTTGAAAAGACAGAGCACGGCATAACGACGCGCTACGAGAGCGTAATCGGCTTTGGCAGATGCAAATTTGCCGAAGAAGAAGCTGAGATTACCAAGGGAATTAATCTGATACTGGCTCACTACGGTTATTTTGATTATCCGCTCGATGACTGCCGCGGCTTGACGCATATGAAAATCGGCAAAATTACTCTGGAAGAAATCTACGGCAAGAGAAATCCTCCGGCACAGCGCAGATGAATATAAATAAAAAATGTACAGACGGGCAATGATGATGTGCCTATCTGTACATTTTTATTTATATCTGTTAAATGATGAACAGCAGAAACAGCGGATATATCACGAAGATGAAGAGCATCGTCGTCAGCAGGAAATTGGATTGAGCGATGTTCGTGTTTAGATTGTAAAGCTGAGTTACTACGGTGGCATTGATGCCAACGGGACACAGTCCCATCAATACCGCTACAGCTATTATCATCGGATCGTCCGTAAAAGCCTTCGCTATCACCCAGCAGATGAACGGCGTGATGATATAGCGGTTCGGCACGATGGAGAATATCATCTTCTTATATTGAGCGGCAGCTTCAAAATTGAGCAGATAGCCTACAGGCAGTATGCCGAGCCACGCGCTGATGTGAACGCAGGAGTCAAACACCGCATCAAACTGCGGCGGCCGCTCTATTCCGAAGATGTTGAATAATGCACCGGCGACCATGGCAGCCAGCCCTATTTGATTCCAGCTTATCAATATGGACTTCCAATTGGGACGGAATTTGACCGCCGACTTTCCCGCCACGTATTTTTGGCGGAAATACTCTGCCATCGGAAAGCAGTAAGTCAAAGTGAAGATGTTCTGTGCCATAGCGATGATCTGCACGTAGGCATATGCCAGCTGTCCCATCGCGATAAAGGTGCAGAGGCCGCCGAGCGTACCCGTATTGGACAGCATTACCGACAGCAGATACGAACCTTGATCCGACAGATCCCGTATCCTATTTTTGGCATAAGCATACGCGATAAGCCCCGGAATCATTGAACAGGGCACAATGCCCAGCAGCGCAAACAGTATGATATGATGATCCAATTCTATCAGCCAGAAACTGCCGAAGGCAAGCACAGCAACAACTACGCGGATATTCACCTTTAGCAGGAAGTTACAGGCCTTCATCGTCATGAGACCGCGGCGGCGCATAAAATAGCCCGCCGCCAAAGGCAGAATTACATCTAAAAATAGGAATAGAAGTTTCTCTGCTAGATCTGACATTGTATTTATACCTTCCTATTAATATAAAAATCTTATTTAGTGATGTCAGGGCGCAGGGCCGCTGCTCTGCCCAAATAAACGTGATGGATATCCTGCTGCGGCTTGTCCGTGTTGACGAGCAGCAGCACGCGGATACATTTCTTTATGCTGTTGTCTATGTACAGCTGCTGCGCATCGAACAGCGGCACTAGATCCCAGCCCGGCATCTGGCGCGCTGCAAAGGCAGGGAATGCCGCCGTGATATCCTCCGTCGCGCTGAACAGTGCCGCGCCGATATCCTCTGTGCTGATATCATTGCCGGCAAGAATCTGCTCCAGCATATCCTGCACTGCCTTTATTATTTCCTCTTTGTCGTTCTGCTCAACCGTTACCGCGCCTCTTATACCTCGCATGAATCATTCTTCCTTCCTTAATATATGAATATAAAATACTATTTCTCTTTCAAAATACTGATCATCAGCCGCAGTGATAAGAACAGTGCGACGATGTAGCCTACTACGCCCAAAAAAGGAATCTCCATTATCTTGGGTGTCATATTCGTCGTGCAGATGATGCTAGAGCCCATCAAAATAGCAGAACAGATAATGCCTAGTATCAGCTTGTTGATCATCTTGTCCAAGCGGCGCAGCGGTTCTTCTGAACCGGTGAGATCCAGATTTACCTTAGTCTGTCCGCTCATCGTCATCTTTAGCATATCGGATATCTGCTCCGGGATATGAATGGATTTCTGCATCATCAGGTAGCTGTCGCGCTGAAATTTTTTTAATTCGCCGCGCCAGCTGAAATTTTTCTTGAAATCCGAGCGCATATACGCTGCGAACACGTCGATGAAGCTGACCTGCGGGCAGCAGAGCTTCAGCACTGATTCCATCGTTACCACGCCGCGTGCAAACATACTCATGCCCGTATTGATAGCTATCTTATGGCTGCGTGCCACCTCGATTATATCGTGCGCCAGCTCGCTTAGCTTCAGCGTGGCAAAATCCACATTGCCGTAAGTGCCCATCAGCCTGTCCACATCTTCATAAAGCTTTATATGGTCGATCTTGCGCTGCGGCGTGCCGAGCGACAAAACGGCATTTTTCATCTCATACGTATCTTTCTGCACGAGAGCATAAACGGCTTTTTTGAGCGAATCGCGCTCCTGCTGCGAGAGCCTGCCCATCATGCCCAGATCCAGCCAGATGATTTTACCGTCCCTAATCCAGATGTTGCCCGGATGAGGATCTGCATGAAAATAGCCGTCGTCTATTATCTGCTTGACGTAATTCTGTGCCAATATCCTGCCCAGCTTTTCGACATCGTAGCCTTCCATTATCAGCTTGTCCTTCTGGTCGATGCGCGTGCCGTCGATGTATTCCATGGCAAGAACGCGCGCCGTGGTCAGCTGACGGTTGACGAGCGGACAGCCGACATTCTTTTCACCGCTGTTGAGCCGACGAAATTCATCGAGATGTTCAGCTTCCATCATGAAGTCCATCTCCTGCTTGGTGATGTTCCACATCTCATTCAAAATTGCATTGAAATCGAGTACATCGGACGAAGGGCTGAACATCTGCAAGATGGATACAGCGCGTTTTAACAGCGCGATATCCTTGGACATAATCTCGTAAATACCGGGCCGCTGCACTTTCAAAACTATGCGTTCGCCCGATTTGAGCACTGCCCTATGGACCTGCGCTATGGAAGCAGAGCCCAGCGCATTGTGGTCGATGTAGTCAAAAATATCGCTGAGCTTTCTGCCGTACTCGTCTTCAAGACATTTTTCAATCACTGCAAAATCGAGCGGCTTCGCCCTCGTCTGCAGCTTCGTAAGCTCCAGAGTGTATTCCGTCGGCAGAAAGCCCGGCCGCAGGGACAGTATCTGTCCGAGTTTGACGAATGTCGGTCCTAAATCCTCTAGGATTAGGCGCATCTTCTCCGGTGTCATCGCTGTGCCCAGTATATTGTGCCTGCGCAGCACGAGCACCATTTCACGCAGACGCTTGGTCGAGCTGTATCCGCTATTTCCTTTTCTGCCCAAACTAAACGCCCCCTGTACAAATCATCATCGTATTTTCGCTCTTCAGCCAATTCATTGAAAGCTGAATAAGGATATACATATTATAGCAAAAGAGACACAAAAAAACAGCCATTTTCCCCTATTTATCAAAACAGCTCCGGCACTGTGCCGAAGCTGTTGGCTATGTTATTCTCTTGCAATGCGGTTTAATATCTTCAGTATTTCCTGTCCGTAATTATTGCCGGGAACAGCCCATCTGCCGTTTAATCCCTGCCATGTGTCAATGGTGGAGCCGGAGTAAGCTGCACGCACGAGTGAATAGCGCGGATCTACGACATCTTCACGCGGCAGCCGCACGGAAGAATAAGCCAGCAGATGCTGAATATGAGCGCGTACTCCCAGCTGTGCCGTATCGAAATAAGCACCTTTGACAGTTGCACTCGTCGTGCCGAGGCCGCAGTAATTATTCTGATCCGGTGTTACCGTGCCGCCGTAGTTGAAATTGCCCGTTTCCTTTAACGCCTGAGCAAAAGCTGCATCGGGGCGGATGCCTTCCCTGCCGGCTTCTTCATAGTAGTATTTGACGAGTTCTTCCGGCGATACGCTGATCTTCGGATTCGGATTCATTTCCAATAAATAGCGCACGCACTGTTCCTGGCTGGCGATCGGCGCACCCATGATAGAGCTGCTGCCCAGAGCACTTTGGCTGAAATCATAGCTGCCGCTGTAGCTGCCCACCGGCTTAAACTCCATCGTATTTTCATCGTCAGAGGCAAGGATATCAGCAATTCGGCTGGAAACACTGCCCGATTTTTCCTCGTCTTTGATACGAGCAGAAGACGATTTATGCTGCTTCTTATCATCATTGCGCTTCACTTCTGTTTTTGCCGCGAAATTTCCGCCGGTGTGTGCAGTCTTGAGCTGAACTGCATTTGTCCTGCCGGAAGAGGGCACGTTATTGAGCTGCGCCAATGCCTGTACAGCGGTCAGCTCGCCCTGCTGTCGGCCGCTCAGACCTTTCAGCGTAAAATTATCGCTGTTGGTGTAGCGCATTGAATGTGCCGCAGCCTGACCGGTATGAGGCATGGAAATAACTGAGATAGATGCTGCGGCTAAGACTGCACCGCAGGCGTATTTGCAATGTTTTAATTTACGAAATTTCATAGTAGATAAAAACCCCCTGAATGTATTAGATTCAGTCCATGAAGCAATAATCAATGAACAGAATAGAACTGGATTATAAACAAAAACATAAACACGTAGAGCAATGGATGAACATCACGCAGCCTGCCCGTGCAGATCTTTATGAGGCAGTAAGCGATGATGCCGATGCCTACCGCATCCGTTATACTATAGGAAAGAGGCATGAACAGCACGATTAAAAAAGCCGGAAAAGCCTCGCTCATGTCGTGCCAGTCGATGCGCCCGAGGCCGGCCATCATGTAAAAGCCCACGATGATCAATGCCGGTGCCGTAACAGCAGGCACTGAGGCAAGCACTTTGGCAAGCGGGGCCATGAACAGCATTATCAAAAATAATACAGCGACTACGACGCTGACAAATCCCGTCCTGCCGCCTGCCGCTACCCCGGAGCCTGATTCCACATACGCCGAAGTCGGGCTTGTACCGAGTACCGCACCGGCGAGGCTTGCCACCGAGTCAGCAAGCAGTGCACTCTTGACGTTGGGAAAATTATCTCCCTGCATCAGCCCTGCCTGCTTGGCAATGCCCAGCATCGTGCCTGTCGTATCGAACAGCGTTACGATGAAAAACGTGAATATCACCGTAAAGAGCCCGTGCGACACGGCTCCCGCCGGATCCATCTGCATGAAAGTAGAGCCAAAGCTCGGCACGCTGAACAGCGCGTCGGGCAGGCTTATGTATCCCATTATGAGCGACAGCACCGATGTTGCTATCATGCCTAAAAACAACGCGCCGCGCACATTGTTGAGCACTAGCACTAAGCTGATGAACAAGCCGATCAGCGACATATACGCTACCGGGTCGGCAAAATTGCCCAATGTTACCAGCGTCGCCGGCGACGGCGAAATCAGATGCGCACTCTGAAGTCCTACAAAACTGATGAACAAGCCGATGCCGGCACTGATGCCTTCCTTCATCGAAGGCGGAATTGCATTTATCACCGCCTGCCGGAATGAAGTCAGCGACAGCAGCAGGAAAACAGCGGCCGAAATAAATACCGCCCCAAGGGCTTCCTGCCACGGCACTCCCATCGAAATGACGACGACAAAAGCAAAATAAGCATTCATAGCAAGACCCGGAGCGATAGCAATCGGATAATTTGCCCAGATGCCCATTATGAGGCAGCCGATAGCCGAAGCGATTATCGTAGCGGTGAACACACCGTCAAAATCCATGCCGGCCTTTGACAGTACGCCGGGATTTAAAATGATGATATAAGCCATCGTCAGAAAAGTAGTCAAGCCGGCTATTGTTTCCACCGGCAGCGATGTATTTCTCTCTCGAAATTTGAAATGTTCCCTTATCAGCTGTATCATATTGCCGTCATATCCCTTCATAATAGAACTGTGCAGCTCAAAAATCGTGTACAAGTTATATAATACCATATTTAATTAGAAATTTTTAGTCCTCTGTCTCTCATAGAAGCTCCTAAAACCTTTTTTAACCTAATTCTAATCTTTCATCAAAAACTCTCTCAAAACACGTATCATGCTCCATAATGCAAGAAACTTTCAGCCCTTCTGATTCTTTAAATTCAGCGCAAAATATGATATCATTATCTAGTTAGACTGCCCTGAAGCAGTTATCATAAAAAACTTTTCAGCTGAGAAAAAAGTTAAGTAAAGAATGTATTTGTTCTATGAGGAGGTTTTCCATTTGAATTTGAAAAGGATTGCAGCTGCCGGCGTACTTGCAGCTTCGCTGTTTATATGCACACCGTTTAACACCGCATCTGCCGCTGAACCGTTTGAGGCACTGCCTGAAGATATCTTCCAATGGGTACAGGCTACGCCGCGCGCCAGCTATTACTTCAACAAACAGGCGATGACGTACGAAATAGGCCCTGACGGCTATGCTGATACCAATATACTGCTCGTGCCTGTCGTCTATCTCTACGACGATATGCAGGTAAAGGATGTCATAATGAAACGCCAATGGCGCGATCTCAGCACGTACCGCTTTGCCAATGAGCTGATAGGCTCGTCAGAGCTGCTGCGCATCGACCTAACGGCAAAGACCGTACAGCACACGCAGTGCACATTCCTAGACCAAGGCTACAATTCTCTCTACGCTTCATATGAACGCGCTGATGAAAATATAAACGAACTCAGTGCCAAGGATGTCGACAATACCTTCTATCAGGCAATACTTGAATACGAACAGCAGCACCGCAAAGAAATCCTCGAAAGGATAGCGGATAAAGTAAAGCCTGAAACGCTCAAGGCAGCCGGCATTAAAATAGACAATGATAAAAAATCGGATGACTCCAATGACAAAGCCCAAAAGAAACACAGGCAGTCAAAACATGATCGACGCTGAAATCTTCAAAGAGGTGTAAATTTTGTACGCAACGTGTACCCAAAATACCGGCAAGGCGGCACTTCTAATGCTGCTGAGCCTGCTGGTGTGTTTTATCGCGATAAATACATTAAATCCCGGTACGGCACAGGCAAAAAAAGATGATAAAAAGACTATTCTATTCGTGCCGCAGGACGACAGGCCCATATCGAGCGACCAGACGGCGGAAGTCATCCGCTCACTAGGCTACAAAGTCGAAATACCGCCCAAGGATCTGCTGGGCGACAGAGACAAGACGGGCGAGCCGGAAGAACTGAGCCGCTGGGTCATGGAGAACGGCGGCAAGGACAAAGTCGCAGTCATTTCCTCTGATGCCCTCGTCTACGGCAGCCTCGTTGCCTCGCGCAAGCATCATCTGCCGCAGGCAATGCTCATGGCAAGGCTCAACAATCTCAACAAGATCCATAAAGAATACCCCGAAATGCCGCTGTACGTCTACACATCAGTCATGCGCACGCCGAAGGACGGAGCCTCTTCCGGCACGGAAGAACCGGATTATTACGTCAAGTACGGCAAGCTCATTTCTGCCTATACGAAAATCGACCAGGCTGATACCTCAGGGCTTGATGAAAGCTATCAGGTAGCACTGCGCGAAGAAATTCCCGAAGCGAATCTGCGCGACTGGATGAACCGCCGCCGCACGAATTTTCAGGTCAGCACACAGCTGATCAACATGGTCAAAAACGGCACAATCAAGTACATGGCTCTGGGCAAGGACGACAATGAAAAATTCTCACAGACGGAGCGCGAAAGCAATGAGCTGACCAAATACGCCCATAGCTTAGGGCTTGCCTCAGACAAATTCCAATCGCTGACCGGGCTTGACGAAGTCGGACTGCTCGTAATGACCCACGTGGTCAATGAGCTGGACAATTACCATCCGTACGTCTACGTCAAATACGCGCCGGGCTTTGGCGGAGCTACCGTTCCCACTTACTCCGATGAGCCTATCGACAACACCGTCAGCAGCCAGATAACGGCGGCAGGAGCCTTCCGCACTTACGATCTCAAAAAAGCCGGGCTGGTTATGATGATCAACACCAACCGCAGCGGCTGGACGTACGATGCCAACACACCGGTCAACACGCTGCTGCCCCGCTTCAATACGCTGCAGTTTGTCGACGATATCGAAGAATGTGTAAACAGCGGTATGCACGTTTCCATCGGCGATATAGCATTTGCCAACGGCTCAGACAACGCTCTGATGAATGAGCTTCAAAACCGCAATCTGCTCGGCAGGCTCTACGGCTATGCCGGCTGGAACACTCCGACCAACAGTACCGGCTTTGCACTGGGCATGGGACTGGTGGCAAACCGCGTAGGACCGAACCAGCGCGAAGATATGCTGCTGACACGCTACCTTGATGACTGGGTATATCAGGCGAACATCCGCCAAAACGTCAATTCGTACATCAACATCCTCCCCGGCACGGGAAATTACCTCACAATCGGCGATGATAAATTATCCTATGCAGAGCAGTACGGCACGAAGATGATGCGCAGCTTCATCAGCGATAAGCTCAATCTGTTCGGCAGTGCGGCAAATGTCTCTATCACCATGCCTTGGGACAGAATATTTGAAGCCGATATCAAACTCTACACAGACCCCAACTCTGAAACCGTACTAAAAAAACACCTCAAGTACTATAACAACAACTGAATATTGATCCAAATAAAAAAAGGAACATCTAATCCGACAGATGTTCCTTTTTCATATGCTTATTTCAATTCATCGAAGCTGCCGCAGTGAAATAGCTCTGCTTGAAATTATCTGCCGCTGCCTCGTCCATGCTCCTGATTTCGTGCAGTTCCGCAATAGCTGCCGACGAGCCGTCAGGGCGCACGCCTTCAAGATAGATTATGCCGTGATCTTTGGCAAGATACTGTACCATGCCTTCACCCGTTTTGTCATTGTATATCTTGATGCCGATGCAGTCATCGAAATTGCCGCCGCCGGTCGTTACGGCAAATCTGCCGAGCATTACCATATTTGTAGCATCGCCGCCGATGTAGATGACAGGCACGCGTGAGCCGGTCTGCACAGCGTGCATATTGTGCTTATACGGAGCAGTGCCGTCCTTGTTCACCATCTGCTCAGAAAAACCCTGAGCTGAGCCGCTGACCTGCTTGACGAGCAGCGGGCGGAGCTGCTGAGCAGCTTGGTCTGCAAATATTCCGATGCCGCGGCTGAAAGCCATCTTGCCGTCGGACTCATGACCGTCAAAATTGAAGGCTCCTAAGTACATCTGCGCCCCGTCAAAAGGAGCTGCCATGACATTCAGCGTTCCCTGTTTCTGCTGATAGGCTCTTAAATCTACTTCATTTCCGTTCGGCAGCTGCTTGACCGAAGCCGCCAGGCAAACGGATTGCAAAGCCCATGCCAGCACGAATAGCCACAGTGCTTTTTTCATTCCAACACTTCCTATCTCTATAGATGAATGCGAACTATATTTTCTATAGTTATACAATTCGCCGCCCGGATAGAAAAACCTTTTATTCATATCTCAATGCTTCAATCGGATCGAGTTTTGCCGCCTTGCGCGCCGGATATATTCCGAAGAACAGGCTGATGCCCACCGAGAAGACGAACGACACGATGACCGGCTCAATCGTCAGCACCGTGCTGAAGCCGCCGAAGCTCGATATCGCTACCGCCATGCCGCAGCCCAATACGATGCCGATTACACCGCCGATTATGCCGACGAATACGGCTTCAATCAAAAATTGCAGCATGATGTCGCTGTACGTTGCCCCCAGTGCCTTTCTTATGCCGATTTCGCGCGTGCGCTCCGTTACGGATACCATCATGATGTTCATGATGCCGATGCCGCCGACTAGCAAAGATATGCCCGCTATGCTGCCCAAGAGCAGTGTTATCATCGTCGTGCTGCTAGTCATCGCCTGCATGATGCTGGTCAGATTGCGCACCGTAAAATCATCTTCCTTGTCGCCGAAGATGCGGTGGCGTTCGCGCAGCAGATTTTCAATTTCCGCCTGCACATTATCCATCTTGTCTGACGAAGCGACTTCCACGCTGATGGACTGCACGTAATCTATCGCCATCACTCGGTTCATAGCCGTCGTTATCGGCACGATGACTATATCGTCCTGATCCTGCCCCATCGAGGACTGGCCCTTGCTTTCCAAAATACCGATGATTCGGAACGGGTCATTGTTGATGCGGATGTTCTTGCCGACGGGATTCACGCCCTCGCCGAACAGATTTTCCGCAACGGTCGTGCCGATGACTGCCACGCGCGCGCTCGAATCTTCCTGCTTCTGCGTGATGAAAGTGCCGTTTGCCACGGTCAGCGAACGTATGCTCATGTAATCCGGTGTAACGCCCGTTACCTGCGTATTCCAGTTTTGATTGCCGTTGACTATCTGATAATTGCGCTGTACCGTAGGCGAAACGTATTTAGCATCAGTGATCTTCTTCTTAATCGCCTCCGCGTCTTCCAATTTCAGCCTGACATTGGAACCTGCCGCTTGGCGCACGCCGCCGGAATTTCTTGCCGCGCTGGAATTTATCACGAGCATATTGCTGCCGAGGCTGGCTATGGAATCCTGTACCTGCTTTCTGACACCCATGCCGATCGAAACCATCGCGATAACAGCCGCCACGCCGATTATTATGCCCAGCATGGTCAATAAAGAGCGCATCTTATTTGCCCAAAGTGCCGTAACAGCCATCTGCGTCGTCTCTTTAAACAACATCCATGACCACTCCTCTGCCTGCATCTTTCGTGATTACGCCGTCGACGACGAGCAGCTGCCGCGAGGCACACGCTGCGATGTCAGGTTCATGCGTTACGAGTATCATCGTCCTGCCCTGCTCGTGCATATCTATAAAGATGTCCATGATCTCCTTCGTCGACTTCGTATCGAGATTGCCCGTCGGTTCGTCCGCCATGATGATGCTGGGATTGTTGACGAGGGCGCGGGCGATGGCGACGCGCTGCCGCTGCCCGCCGGACAGTTCATTCGGCTTGTGGTCGGCACGGTCATCCAGTCCCACCGCTTTTAAATAGTGATGCGCACGCTCTATGCGTTCTTTTCTGCCCACACCGGCGTATATCAAAGGCATAGCTACGTTATCCAGAGCCGATATCTTTGAAAGCAGATTGAAGTTCTGAAAAACAAATCCTATTTTCTTATTGCGCACGACGGCAAGCTCGTCGTCTGTCAAATGGGATATCTCTCTGCCGTCGAGCTTGTATGAGCCGACCGTAGGGCGGTCGAGACAGCCCAAAATATTCATGAGCGTCGACTTGCCCGAACCGGACGGTCCCATCAGAGCGGCAAATTCACCTTGGCGGATTGTGAGGTTGATGCCGTTTAAAGCCGCTACCTGCTGTTCGCCTACCTGATATATCTTTTTTATGCCTGCCAGCTCAATCGTCGCCTGACTATGCTCATTGCTATTGATATTTATATTACTATTGCTATTCATGATATTGCAGCCCCGCTTTCATCAGAACGGAGGCGGACCGCCCCGCCTGTCATTGCTGCTCGAATTATTTTTCTTCGCCATAGCTGCGGATATCTTGTCGCCTTCAGCTAACCCGCTCGTTATTTCCACGAAGTCATCGCTGTAGATGCCCGTTTCCACATAGCGGTTTTCCGTCGAGCCGTCGGGATGCACCAGAACGACATAGCTGCCGCTGTTGTCCGTCTTCAATGCCGACAGAGGCACGGCAAGTGCATTGTCCTTGTTCGCCGTTTCAATCTCTACACGCGCCGTCATAGCAGGCATCAGCAGCCCTTCCGGGTCGTCCACGTCCAATGTTACGCTGTAGTAAATTACAGCGGCCGAAGTCGAAGAGGTAGAAGTCGAGGAACTATTAGTATCCCAGCTGTTGCTGACATCCGTCTGCGATATCTTTGACACCGTGGCAGTGAACGTCTTGCCTGTGTAGGCATCTACCGTAAAAGTAGCCTTCTGTCCCACTTTTACACTGCCGATATCCGTTTCATCGACCTTTGCCGTTATCTGCTTCTTGGATAAATCGGCAATGCGCATTATGACGGTCGGATTGTTGTTGCCCTGCACAGCCATCGTGCCCGGTGTCAGCGGCTCGCCTATGACTACACCGTCCATCGGAGCTACGATGACCGTTTCATCGAGGTCTGACTGCGTTTCTGCTACCTTGCTGACAGCCGTATCGTAAGCGTACTGCGCATCGTCCAGATCTTCCTTGGATTTTGCACCTATATTGTACAAATACGAGGTTCTTTCATATTTCGTCTTGGCATTCTGAAGTGTAAAATCCGCCTGTTCCTTCTGCGTTTCTAGGTCTTTGCCATCCAGAATCGCCACTGTCTGGCCTGCCGTAACATGCTCATTTTCCTTCACGAGCACATCTTTAATGCGCGCCGTTATCTTGGAGCTGACCTCCACCGATTCCACCGGCTTTATCGTGCCCGTAGCAGATACGACGGATTTCATGCTCATATACTTTGCCTCAGCCGTCTCAACAACGGGCTTATTTGCCGCTTCCTGCTTCTGCTGATACCACCGCCAGCCAAAGACGGCTGCCGCCGCGATGACGATTATCACGACTGCCCATTTGGCATACTTTTTCAGCTTTTTCTTCTTGACTTCATCCATCTATCGATTCCCCTTCCGGCACGCCCATAGCGTATTCAAGCTCCGCACGATAGCGGGCATAATCGTACTGCGCGCTGGTGTAATTCATTCGAGCCTGAGAGAGCGCAACTTCCGCATCCAGCACATCGAGAATCACGCCTGCACCCACGCGGTACTTTTCACTGGCGATGAAGTAATCTTCCTCTGCCTGCTTTACGGCGAGCCGGGTCGAATTGAAACGCTGCTCTGCCTCGCGCATATTGAGATACGCCTGACGCACTGCCAAGTCGATATCGTCCTGCGTATTGGCGAGTGAATAGCCTGCTTTATTGTAATTCGCCTGTGCCGCATCTACCTGCGAACGCGTTACATTGCTGTCAAACACATTCCAGCTCGCCGATATTCCTGCGCGGTAATCGTAATCATCGCCGCTGGGCAGTGCCTGCTTGTCCCAGCCGCTGCTAAGCGAAAAATTGACCGTCGGCTTATAGCCTGCCTTAGCTATGTCGATATCATTCTGAGCCGCATCGAGATCCAGCCTTGCCGCCATCAGATCCCGGCGAAAATCCGCGGCGTAATCGAGACATTCCTCCATGCTCATAGAAAACGGCCGGTAAGAAAAGTCCTGCGTGAGCTGTACCGGTTCACTGCGGTCCAGCTTTATGATATTTCTAAAAGTGCTCAGATTGATTTCATATTTATTCTTCGCGCTGATCAGCGACTGCTGCGCATCGCTGAGTGCCACTTCAGAGCGCAATACATCCGATTTAGGAATGCTGCCGGCAGCGTAGAGATTTTGCACATTCGTCAAATGGCTCTGATAATTGCTGACAGATTCCTGATCGATATCTATAGTGCGCTTTGCTTCCAAAATATCGTAATACGCCTTTATCGTATCGTAGCGCACCGTTTCCTTCGTGCGCTCCAAATTCAGCTGCGACTTCGCCAACTCAATTTCACTGTTGTCAATGTTAAGCTCGTTTTTGCCGCCCGTGTAAATAGGAATGGATGCTGAAATGCTGTTGGAATTGTCCCTTGTAAAATCAGCGTCGATTCCGTCTCTAACGCCGTCGCTCGCCGACAGGCTGGAACTGAGCGATACAGAAACGCCGTTGGCACCTTTGGCCGCAGCCAGATTCGCCTGCGCCGACTTTATCTCTTCATCAGCGATTTTTATATCGTTGTTCCTATCGACAGCCATGCTCACAGCATCATCTATCGACAATGAAGCTGCCCCCGCACTGACCGTCCCCAGATTCAGCAGCAGCGACAGAGCCAGAGCGGCGCGCTTTACTTTCGCCTTGATCATAACTCTATAACTCCTCACTTCTAAAATTGTAATATTGTAATAATATCTATCAATTATATTATTACAC
>CATYZV010000014.1 GCA_958415865.1 uncultured Selenomonadaceae bacterium | reverse complement strand
GATTCATCTATAATCACTGCATTGCTTTGTATAAAAGGTATTATCGCCTCTACAAAAAACACATTAACAAGTTTCAGCTTCAGGCACATCTTGCCAAATTAAAGAAGTGCAATAGATTTGCTTTTTTCAAGAATCTAGGCTCTCAGGCTGTACAGAATATCGTTGAACGTATTGACAACGGCTATAAACTTTTCTTTCGCAATCGAAAGCATAAACTGCGTGCGTCTGCTCCGTCTTTCAAAAAAGTTCGTAAGTATAAGTCTTTCACTTTGAAGACAGCAGGTTATAAGTATCTTGGTGAAAATGTTGTAGTCATCAATAAAGTCAAATACAAGTTTTTCAAATCCCGCAATATCGAGGGAAAGATTAAAAATCTAACTGTAAAGCGCGATACTTTAGGCGATATCTACATCTATTTCATCTGTGAGGACAATTCAAACGAAGTCTTAAAGCGAACGGGTAAAAGTGTCGGTTATGATTTTGGCTTGAAACAATTCCTCACAGCCTCCGATGAAAAATTCGATGTAGAAGCACCTGAGTTCTTTAAGAACAACAGCGAAGCTATACGAAAAGCTAGTAGAAATTTATCTAAAAAGCAAAAGGGTTCTAATCATCGCAAATACGCAAGATTAAGATTGGCTAAAATCCATAAAAAGACAGCCAATCAGAGAAAAGACTACCACTACAAGCTCGCCCGTAAAATATGCGAGCAGTTTTCGTTGATCTGCATAGAAGATTTAAATATCAAGGCAATGCAGAGGCGATGGGGCAGAAAGATTTCTGATTTGGTATTCTACAGCTTTGTACAGATTTTGAAATATGAAGCACAAAAGCTGGGCTGTCATGTAGAGGAAATACCGAGATTCTATCCATCAAGCAAAACCTGCAATAAATGTAAACATATACTTGATGAACTGCCCTTAAAGATAAGGGAATGGAAATGCCCAAAATGCGGTGCAGTCCACGATAGGGACAGAAATGCCGCATTGAATATATGGGAGGTCGGGACATCGACCTATTTAGGAAGACTTTGTAAGACCTGAGTTTTCAGGCTGAATCGCTATCACCTAAGAATCTTCTGAATTTATTCATGGGGAGTATGTCAAATTATATATATCCGGGATGAAATTCCTTTTTTTGCATTCGGGCATAAAAAAACTGCGCCTAGCTTTTGCTAAGTGCAGTTTTTAGTCTCAATAGAATATATCAGCGAGCCGTACTATTAAGTTGTCGCAGACGGAAACTTTGATCACATCGTAGATATCGACTTTGTATTTGCTATCATCGGGCAGTGCTGCTATCTCGGCTTTTTGCTCATCGGTGTAGTAACAGTAGATATTGGCGAGGCGAAATTTGCCGCTGATATTGTGGTAGACTTCAATGGATTTGGCAAAGGTATCCACAATCCAGTATTCTTTGACACCGGCTTGTTCGTAGATATCTTTTTTAGCACCTCTATCATATGCTGCTGTTGATGGTGAAAGAATTTCGACCACTAAATCAGGTGCTCCGTGTATGCCGTCATCTTGTACAATATCAGGATTGCAGACTATCATGGCATCCGGTATGAGACGATTTTGCTCATCAATGTAAACATCTGCTTCGCTAAAAGCCTCGCATGTTTTGCCAAATAAATAATTCCCGAATATGCGGCAGATGCGGAAATTAACGCGCACATGCTCAATCCTAGGACGCGGCGACATCATAACTGTTTTTCCATTGATTAGTTCAGTCGCTGTCTGTGGAGTGTATTCTTCAGCGTATGCTAAATTGTCCATATAACTCACCTCTATTCATTGATATAGGAAAACCCTGCATTGATTCTACTATAGGTTAGTTTTGTTATCAATGCAAGGTTTTCGGCAGGGACTTTTAGTTAGGTTATTTTATTTGTTTTACGACTTCTTCAATGGTGGGCAGGGGAATACGGGAGTTCAGTATCTTTTTGTCTGCTCTGTTGTTTACATCGTAGTAGCGTGTTTTTTCATTGTTCCAGTCGTCATGGTCCATGTATTTTGTGCTTAATATAGTCAGCAGTGCATTGATTCTGCGCTGATAGTTGTTTTTTGCCTGCGCATTTTTTGCTATGTGCTGTTCTACGTAGTTGTTGAAGTCAGTGATGAATGTCTGTATATCGGCTGGCTTTGCTGCTGAAAAATCGTTCCCATCGAATAGGGTTTGGAAATAGCTATCGTTTTGCAGCTTGAGCTGTGCTGTTACTTTTACGCTGCCCATGCCGACAGGCTTGCCCATGCCCAGCTTGAAGCAGGTGTCTTTGTTTTGGCAGAGGCTGAGCACGTAGGATAGTGCGCCGAGTTCAGCAGCATCGAGGTTCTTAAAGCGGATTTTGCCGCTGAATTTATGGTTTTCTTTTAGTGGTGCTATCTGCTTATTGATGCTGTCTTTGCACATTTTGGGATTCGTTTCACGCCAGTTTATTTTTCTATGCCAGTAGAATTTATAGCCGCGGATATTGGTTTTTTCGTCCCAATGCAGAGGAGTATTGCCGCTGGTATTGAGGTAAAATTGGAACGATGTAGGATTAGGTCCCATGAGGACTTTTACATAGTCTTTTTTGTCAAATCTAGGAGCTTGTCCGTCGGTGAGGAAGCAGTCTTCAAACTGTACGCGGCTTGCCCAGTGTTCTTTGTTGCCGAATACTGCGCTGGTGAAATCTATCTGCGGATCTTTTATGGCGGCGGGGATATGGTCGCCGATGCTGTTTCTGTACGGTATACGGTAATACGGGCCTGCGCCGAAATGGCTTACAGTGTCGCCGTTCGCTGTGTAAAAGCAGGGGATGACATAGCTGAAGCGTTCGTTTCTATAGGCATTGCCGTTGTGCAGGTTGTTTTTTTCATCGAGCAGGTTCAAGCCTTTGCGATTTTTGTCGTCTATATAGTCGCGCACTATGTTTTGCGGTATGGGCAGCATAATGCTCCATCTGGGATTGAAGATTTTATAGTAATGGACTTTGGACGTATCTATTTTTACGGTTTTATTGCCAGACTTATCTGTCCCGTGCCCTAAGATGCGTTCTTTAGCAAAGTTCTTCGGCAGTTCGCTTTCTCGTTTGAACTGCGAACCGTGCATACTTCCGGTGAAAATGCGTGCTTCGTTCTTATCGTTCCATTTTACATAAGGCTTGGGCGGATTGGCTATTTCTACGGCTTTGCGCCAGCCTGCTTTTGATTTTTCAACGGTGTATTCACCGGGGCAGATGAAATACTGCTTATCTTTTTTTACAATAAAACCTGCTTCTGCCTTGCTCTTACCGGACATGGTGCCGTCATCTTTTTTTACTTGATCCACCATGCGGTCGTTGTACGATTCGCGCAGAGGTTTGTAACCGCTCGCCATTGCGCGATAGTAGAGGTGTTTATCCGTGAGATCAGGATCATCGGTGGTATTAACGCCAGAGTTGGTTACGATTTTAAACAGATTTTTAATACAGCCGCGCAGGCTGCTGCCGGGTATGCAGATATTTTTGCCGTCGGAGAAAAAGCCGTCGCTGCCGGCGATGTAGAACGGTGTTATATTTTCAATCTGTACATCGAAGTACCCGCTGTACTTCTTGCCGCTCTTGATGAATTCTTTATACCCTGTCTGCTCATCCTTTGCTTGAGCGATGAAGTTTGCCAGATCGGGTTTTATGACTATATTGTTGAGCGGCACAAAATTGTATGGTGCAGACGGTGCATCAGCATTATTGTTATTAAAGCCGCCTTTATTTTTATTGAATCCGTTATTTTTGTTGTTATAGCCGCCGCGGTTGTAATTATTGGATTTCCTGCCGCCGGTATTCGGTTTAGAGCTTTTGTCAGGTATCAAAGTGTAAGATGAAGAACTTTCTTTTTCCTTAGGAGCTTCCAAGCCGAATTGTTTAGCTAAGTCTGCAAATGAACTTACTGATTTCTTACTCATATTAACGCTCCTTTCATCTAGCTTCTATACTGACAAAACGCCAGAAGCCGTAGCCTGCCTGTCCTGTTTTTTCGTCGTATGTTATATAGCTGCGCGTTATCAGCAGATAATTTTTTGCTGTCTTATCTGCCGGGATGGTCATGGATATCTTGCGTCCGCTTTCTACGAGGCGTACAAAGCCTTGCGGGAGCTTGGCTGCTGTGTCGCGGTCGCCGAATAAAGGAGAGTGGCTGTCTACGTATTCTTGGCTGCCGTTGTCGTCCGGGGTGTCTGTGATATAGCGTGCCTGAAATACATCGCCGTCGCGTTGGAGCAGCAGTTCTTGATTGGAGTTGAAGATGCGCAGCTGCAATAGGTATTTTTCATCGAGTTCGGAGTCATCAGCAAAGACGAATTTGCCGCCGGTGTAAAGGCCGAATTTTAATTCGTTCATGCAGTGGGCAATGACTTTGCCGTCGATGGGGAATTTGCTTAGCAGCTCATTTAGTGAGCCTGTTTCGTGTTTTACTTCAGTATTTGCTTTTTCTATTTTGAGTGATGGTGATTGCTCAAAGAAGGATTTTTCAGTTGTGTTATCAGTCATTGCATTCACCTGCCAGTTTCTGTACGTACGATTCGAGTAAATTTTTATCGCCTGTGATGTTCAGCGTGTCTTTCTGTTCGAGTGAGAAGCTGTGTTCTTTTTTGTCTGCATCTTTGTACTGTATGGAGCATTTTCTGCCGTGGAGCACACCGCGCCCGATGGATTTGCCGCCGCCGAGGGGGAGGTTTCCCTGCCAGAGCTCGCGAAGTATCAGCAGCATCAAGCCTGCCTGTGCTTCGTTGCAGTCTTTGACGCGCAGGTTCATATGGATGTACGGTTCGTTTTTGTCCGTCTGCCAGATGGGTTCTTCGGAGAACAGAGCATTGTCGATGGTGCCGCCGGTGAAGCGGTCGATGCGGTTGCGGGTCTGTTTCATGCTGTGCAGTTTGTCTTTGCTGATGTAGATGTCTTTGATGTAGAGATTGCTGCGCTTGCCGCTGGTTTTTACATCGCCGTTTGCCTTGTGCTGTTCATTGGCATAGCCCATCATGGTATTGAGTTTTTCCTGCACGCGGTCTTCGTCATTGCCTGTGAGCGTCATCAGTATTTCAAATGCCTTATTTCTGAGTGCGCCCTTGAGACTGGTGCCGGGGATGATGTAGTCGCCGCCGCTGGTCATCTGTACTGCCGCGATATTGTCCTCTTCATTTTGCGAGGCGATGTTATTTTCATCGTAGTCGCGCACTATCAAGCTGTTTTGCAGGGCGAAATCCGCTTCTATATGGAGTTCTTTATCGCCGAGTATATTCTGCTTGCTTTTGCCGCTATACGATTCTTTGGGCAGCCTGTTTTGATCATCGAGGTAGCTCAGCCAGTTTTGTGCCGCTGTTTTTTGGGAGAAGTCAAATTCATAGCATAGAGCCGCATCGCTTTTTATTTCGCCGTAGCCTTTCGTCGTAAGCGAGCCGACTTGTATGCCTGATGATAATAAATCGGCGAGGGTGTACGCCATTTCGCTGTAGCTGTCTCGTGCGCCGCTGTGAGTCATATCCGTCTGGACTGCTGTATCTATATCGTGCCGGCGTATCGTTATTTCGATATTGAGCGAGCCTTGCGCGCCTCTGTCGAGTGCTTCAAAGTCGTATTTTGCTCCTTTTTCGCCGACTCCCGTGATTTCGTTGATCTTCACGCCGTTGCGGTGAATCTGTTCGCCTTTTTCCAATATCACATCGCTTATGTTGATCATGCTCTGATTGGCATTGCTGTCGGAATCGTCTTTGCCTATCCGGCCGAACAGTTTTTCTGCTGCCGCTTCACTGTAGATAGATGATATCTTGGAGCGCAGCACGCCTGCCAGCGAGGTGGAGGGGATAAATGCTCTGCCTTGCTTGTCTTTCAAGATCAGTATATCCGTTATGCCGTCCGTTCCGCCGGAGCCGATGCGCAGCGGCGAACACGTTTTGATGTCGGCTTTGATTATTATCTTTTTGATTACTTTAGCTTGATTTGCCACGGTTTAAGCCTCCTTTGCACTTGCCTTATTTTTCTCGTTCTCTTTATCGGCTATATTTTTCTTGGCATGGCGGGCAAACCAGAGCCAGAAGTATCTGTACAGTTCATCTTCATCAGGTTTGAATACATCTGTGCCAAAGTCATTCTTGAGGTTTTCCGCCTGTTCGTCCTTTAAGCCCAGCTTGTTTTCCCAGCGTATGCTTTTATACGGCTGATCGGCACCGTTTTCTCCCAATAATATATCGCAGAGGTCGTCTTTTGCGATGTAGATATTGTGCAGATTGTCCTTTGCTTTCTTTTTGAATTCTCGTATCTTTTCTTGAATATCTGCCTTGGAGTAGGTGCTGTCCATAAGTTCTTCGATGCGGTTTAATATATGCTTCTTATTATCAGCAGGTTTTGCATTGTCAGCAGCGTATTTTGCTTCTTTTTGAATTTCAATCAAGATTCTCTGGCGCAAAATAGCCTTGACTTTATCTTCTACCGATTTGAGGTTTGCCGGAGCTTTTAATTCCGGCACGGCAAGTGTTTTCAGCTCAACAGCGTCTGCTGCCTGCCAGAGCCTAAACTGTCCAAAGCCTTCTACAGTGCGCCAGCCCATTCCGTTGTGCAAGAGTTCATTTAAATACGATACGGCATCGTCAGTCATATTTGCAGCTTTGAACTGAATCAATGAACCGGGGCTTAGGGCTATTTTCCGTTCCTGGCGGGTGTGCCATACATTCACATAGCCGCCGATTTCTTCATTTGCTGCAAAGATTTTTAAATCATCGGTGGTGATTTTAACATCAGGATACTTAACTTGCAGTTTTTCCGCTAAGGCTTGAATCAGCTCGGCTGCTATCTTGTCAGTGCGCTGCCACTGAGTGAGCGGAATATACGGCGTATAAGCGTAGAGATAAAAATCTTTTTGGGTGTTGATTTTACCTGCCGGCTGCTCCGCTGCATCCAAGACTTTTAAGGCGCATTTGCCGTACTGCACCTGCCTGGAGCGGCCAAGATGAATAGTATGCACTTTTTTGTGCAAGAATTTGCTGAGCTTTTCTGCGGCAGAGTCGTCAGAGGCTACGAAAGAGCCTTTGAAATACTGGTGCGGCTCGATGTATTCGTAATTGAAGATATCGCCGTCTTTGCTGCTGCCGGTGATACGGGCACTGTCCTTGCTGCGTGCTATATGCAGCTGAATCTGTGTCTTGGGGTCAGCCTTGTAGATGGTGCTGCCTGTGCGCATGGCAAAGCCGGTGAATTTCTTATAGCCTACTTTGATTTTAGTGTCCTCTTTGGACAGGTCGATTATATCGTTTGTCGATTTATGCTTCATCAGCGACAGCGGTAGGATGAACGGTTCATACTCGGCATTGGCATCATCTTCGCCGATGGGGTATGCCGGCAGGAATTTCACTTTGCCCGACAGGAATATATCGTAGAAGTCAGAATCTTTATGGGCATCTGCGCCGAGATTTTTATAGTCGATAAACCGACTTGCCAGATAGCCGCGCAGTGCTGTGCCTGTGATGTATTTTTTTGTAGTGTACAAGGTGGAGTCGTTGTTCTTTTCCGCAAAGGCAACGGGAGCCAGCGTTTCGATAGTAAATTCTATCTGCTTCAATTAAATCACTTCCTTTTATAGCAGCTCACTGTTTGATTTCACATTTTATTGCGCCGCAGCCGCGCGTGCGTTTTGCACCGGCATAGCGCAGGTTTTTAAGCCCGTATTCGATGATGCGCTTATTCGTGTCGCTGTCATCGGTCAGCTCTATAGTGCCGCTGAAGTTCGTGCCTGCATCGACGACGCGCATATTGTGCAGGCTGCCGTCTTTTGTCGTGCCTGTTCCTTTGTCGATAGAGGTCTGATAGCGCAAGTCCGTGTAAGATTCCAACACGGCTTCGCGGGTGAAGATGCCCGGATATCTGCGGCGCAGGTAATCCCAGTTTTGGCTGATATTCTCATAATCGGCAAGGTAGAAATTTTCCAGAGAAAAGCCCGATTGTTCGGCGTGTTTCTGCCCAAATAATTTTTTCACTTCGTCAACGGTGAACCATTCGCCGTTGCTGATTTCTGCCATCTCCAGTGCACTTTCGTATAAAAGTCCCTTAAAGCGTTTTGCCGGAAAGTACGGCAGTCCGTATTTATCGTGCACCACTTCCGCATCGATTACCACATCAGCTCTGCCAGAGCCGAGATGCAGCGGCGACAGCGTCGTTATCTCTATATCGTACTTTTTCATCATTCAGCCTCCTTCGAGGAATCTTCCGTTTTAGGCATGAAATCCATTATTTCAATAGCATCTATATATCGCGTCTTTTTTCTTTCTTTATCTTCGCCGTTTTTCTTCTGCCAGAAAGCCTTTGCCGAATCATCTTTACCGCTTGATTCTTCAGCGAGGATATTTTTCAGCCTATCGGACAGCTCAAGGTATCTTATGATGGAATGTTCATCTTGAGTCAGTACTTCGCGCAGTTTCTTGATCTTATTTTCCGGCACTTTAGCTTTCAGCTTCTGCATTAAGGAAAGCAGATCATCTATATGGCTTTTATCTTTTGTTTCATTAATAATACTGTACGGCCCGTAATGCAGCCCGCCTTCAACGCCTTCGTACTGGTCGCGGCGCAGGTTTTCAATCGAGGAATACATATCGCCGTGCAGTATAGCAAAGTCGATCAGGCTGTTGTCCGTTTGACGCGATTTTTTCTTAGCGGAGCTGCAGAGCTGTTCGGCAAGTTCATAAGCGCGGAAGAAGGGATATTTTGCCGGGACGATGGCGATGCCTCCGCAGCAGCTCATCTGCTGGCTCATGGAAACGCCTTCATTTTTTTTGCACATTTCTCCATACTGTTTATCATTCAGCAGATTTCCGTCATTTGCCGCTTCAATATAGCGTTTTGCATAGGTGATGCCCAGCCTGCCGGGGCAGACGAAGGTAACATCATCGCCGCCGATGATAATCGGGCGTATGGGCAGTATCTTCTTATCGTGCTCTTTATCTTTCAGGCTTTCGCAGTCCAGGTATTTTTCATAAGAAGGATATTCCTCTACAATGCTTCTGAGCAGTTCTGAAAAAGCTGCATTTACTTTATCTGCGACCTTGATGGATAACTGTTTGCGCTCCTGAAGCCCATCGCAGCTGCCGAATTTCAAGCCCATATTATTCCCGTCGATGTGGATTACGCAGATATAGCTTTCGCCGTCTTTGTAGCCCAGTTTATCAAATTCGCTGGCAAATTCGTATGCTTGTCCGTCGCTGTTCAAGATATCTGCATACTGCTCATTCAATTTGTCTTGGGCGAATTTAAACGCATCTATTTTTGCTTCGACTTCTGCCGATATCCAGCGGCGGCTTCCGCTCGTGTAGTCGAGGACATTGGCGGTCTTGCCGCTGATATCACATTCCAGTGTAAGCCCCGTATAAGGAAGGTCTACCTGCGGCAGCACGGTATTTTGATTTTCCTTGAGCTGCTTGTACATCTTTTCCGACAGCTGTGCATTTAATTCTTTCGACAGTGCCTCCGGCTCAGTTTCCTTCAGTTCCAGCACATCGACTGCCGCGCCCGTCTTAACGCCGGGAATATGCTCCAGCATCAGGCGGCTCCACTTTTTCACGATATCTCTGCACGCCGCCTTTATATCGTCATCGTTCTGACCTTCTTTGGCGTTGACGAGGATAAACATATTGCCGCCGCCGATATAGACGATTTCATAATCGCAATCAGGATTTTGAGGATCAAACAGCTGCACAGAATCTGCCTCGCGCCAATGCTTAGGCGGCATCTTGGATTTATTGAGCACATGATTTTCCATGAGGTCGCTGAAAATGCTGTCCACCAGATACGAAGCCCCGGCATTCGTCTTTAACTTGTTGCTGGCGAATACGTACTTTTGAATTGAGCGGGTATCGAGCAGTATTGCTCCGACTTTTTTCATATTGCTTTGCACCATCCTTTAATTATTTTTCTAGCAGTGATACACTGTCGATTATCATCTTGCCAATGTCAATATTGCTTTCTTTGCTAGCAATAGATTCACTGGCATGATTCATCTTATTGCGTCTTTCACCTACACATTCATTGTAAGTTCTTGCAAAATCGAGGAATTTTTCTTTTTTCAAAGTTGTCGTCAAAATATTGTTTTTGCGGCAAAAATCAAGTACCCTTTGGCGTTTAAGGGCTTTATCAGATATTTCCGCTGATGTATTTATGGTATTTGCTGCTGCCGTTCTGAGTCCAAAGAATTCATCAAAGTCAGCCTTTTTTACTGAAGTAATTGCCTGTAGTATGATCGATTGAGGGACTTTTGCACTCTTGATTCTTTTTTTTAGGAAATGTTCCAGCGATGGCGAGGTAGAAGTACAGCTGTTTTTCATTATAAATTTGATTGGATTATCATTAGGCAGTTTAAATACGTTTCTGACAAAGTTATTTTCAGAAGGGTCAAAGGCAATGAGCTTAGCAATAAATTCTTCAATTTTTTCATTGCGCCCTTTGATGTGCTGTTGCACTGTCTGCAATTCCGCTATTATGCTATCGTATGCAGCTCCGCCTTTAGCCATCGTCTGTACTTTCGATAACAGCATCAATAAATCTTTGCGAGTGAGTTTTTCAGTTGAGGTCGTATTGGCCTTGACAGTGCTTTCCTTATATTCAGACGGGGTATATGATCTAAACAGGCATTTTATCCAATTCTTGTTATTATCGCTGTCTTTTATCTTGGATATTTCATTTTCATTTACCGATATAAGGCCTGTTTCCAGCATATAACTAGGAAGCCACTCGGTATAGAATGTCAATGCCTGCTGCAAAAAGCCGCGCTTTACACACCATTTGATGATTTCCAATTTGTCGCTGTCTGCGTTTTTGCTAGGCATTATCGCAGCATATTCATTTTTTATATTTTGCAGCAGCTTAGAGAAAAACTTTTCCTGCTCAGATATATTTTTGCCTTTTTGTGAGCGGAGAAATTTTTCATATTTCTCTATTGAACTTTGGAGAAAAGCCAGTGCCTGATTTATATATTTATATTCAGCACATATTTTCATAGTTTCTGAAAAACGTTCCATTTGATTCAATAGTGAATTAAGTTCATCAGACAGATTTTCTTTCTTGGCAAAATAATGCTTTATCTGATCGACACTGCCAAACGAGGTAAATTCATCAGCCCCGCCGATCAATGTGAACATTTCCATCAGCTCAGCGGCATCTTCTACCGTTCCGATGCTCTGTCCTTCAGCATTTTTCTGACGCAGTATATTGGTATATGTTACGAATCCGGTCTTTACGTGGCTGTGCTTGAGCATCTGGATTAGGACCATCATCAGCATAGAAGCATGACGCGGTCCGCCTGTAGTATCGATATGAGCTGTTATCTCATCATCGGCATTATCATTGATGTACTTTTGCAGATCGCTGAACATCTCGCAGATGCTCTTGAAAGCTCCCTGCATGTTGCCGTCATTATACAAGGAAACTTCATGATAAGTCTGTTCATTAAAATCGAGACCGCTGTTCTTGAAAACTTCTTTAAGGGCAGGCAATCCTTTTTTAGCTTCATCAGAGACGAAGATATAGACAGCATCTACATGTTCTCCTTCTTGTTTTAATCTATAATCTATGTATCTGACAGCCGTTTCATTAGTTTGGGTGCAGACGGCTTTAAAGCCATTTGCACCTGTAAATTCGATGGGTTTTGCATCTTCTCGAAAAGGACTCATCACAAAGATGACGATATTCTTATTCATCTAAACACCTCATTTATTATCTTTTGGTTTATTTACAAAGAACTTGCGGACCCTATCCAGGCGTTTGCGCACGGTATCCGGTCTGTTGCCTGTGTATGCAGCAATGATATCTTTTATGTGCTTAGTCTCTTTATAATGGCTGGCATGCCGGAAATAGAAATCCGCTAGGCGGCAGTCGATGTAGTCATTAAGTTCGATATCGGAATAACCGTAGTTACTGTATTTCAATATGATGTTCAATGTGATGTAGTAGACTGCGTATTCTTTATCAGTAGGATTCTTTATCTGCGGCAGTATCTTGTCAATATGAGCTGAGAGTATATTTATATTCTGTTCTTTTTGCATCTGCTCAGCTGCCAGGCCGCTGTCTAAGACGGAAGCCGCTAGGCTGTTTTCTTCATCCGCATCAGACTTCTCATATACGCGGAAACTTTTGGTATACAAGTCAGAGAGCTTCTGCATCAAAGCATCTTTTTCTTTCTGTGTGGCATTGAGGCAGGCGATGAATTTCTGGCAGTCTTCATATTTTGCCGGATTAAACGAAAGCTTTTTCTTACGCCCGTATTTGGCAGATGCGTTTTGCAGCAATGCTGTTATCTGCTCCTGCTTCTGATAAACAGCAGGCTTTAATGCTTTTTCTTTGAAATTTTGCTGTTTGATTTCCGGTTTCTTAGTATTGTAAAAAGCACGGAACAGCTGTAGAAATGGAATTGTCTCACCGGTCTGCTCGTCTTTTTGACCGTATTTGCCTAAAGCCGCTTTATAGGCACTAGAAAACACCATGCCGTTATAATGCTCTGCTTCTGCTGTATTACTCAGAACCTTATTGTCGGCAGTCAAATCCATTTTGGCAAACTCATTCAAGTTAATGGCTTCCAGCAGATATCTTGCCAAATCACTTTTTTTCTGGATGAGCTTGATTTTAGGCAGTCCGCCGTTGACTATTTCGTCAGCTAATTGCTCTATTTGCATATCATGTTTTCTTGATAGTTTATTGTTAGCCATGTAAATTCTCCTTAATTTTATAATTGACATTCATCTCAGTCGATAATAAAATCAAGCAGATCATCCAGCCCTTGTTTCTGCCCTTCCCTGGCACTGCTGACCAATAGATTTAACGAAAACAGACTCGTCAAGTCGCAGATCTTGGATGTATTGACTTTGTCAGGTACTTCGGTACCGTCGTATTTACGCGCGTAAATGACAGTTTCCAGTGAAACATTTCTGGCTGCTTTGACTGCGTATGTGATAGCAATGAACATGCTGAATGAATAAGGCTTGATTCCAAAGGTGATATCGGCATACAGACGATCATCATCTTTGATCAGATTTGCTATCTGCTTGAAAAAACGATTGAAAGTCAGTGCATCATAATCTTTTTCCAGCGGAATATCTATGAAACTGAGTTTTACATTTTTTTCCTGTAAGGCACGATTGATCTCTTTTTTGTAAGCGTCGTTGTTGTCCAGCGCATCCTGAGTCGCCAGCGGTGCAGTCATAGTAGCGGTAATGATGACGATTTCATCGCCGTCAGCTGCTTCAGCCGCGATAATATAAGTAAACGGAAAAGTAAAATCTGCCTGTACTAAATCATAGTCATCACTTATATATTTTGTCGGTCTAGCTTTTTGCAGCAGCATACTGGATAAAAATACTTTTCTCATGGAAAAACTCCTTATTAATTGTATATTCCTATCGCCCACTTAATATATCCGCTGATAATTTACAAAGTTGGCATGGTTTAATAAAAATTTCTTGAATTTATTTTGCGGATAACGTATTATGTCTTTGAATAAATTTAAAAGAGGCGATATGATGGATAGAATAGATTCAGCAAACACGATTCAGACTCTTGATATAGAGCTAAATGTACCTTCAGGCATACAGATAAATCAGGCGGCAGGCTCATTGTTTCACGGCGTGATGATGGAGAATATCGACAGCGATTATGCAGATTTTCTGCACAGCCAGTCAGTGCGGCCATACAGCCAATATCTCAGATTCGATGCCAAGAGCCATACGCTTCACTGGCACATCGCGGCACTTGATGCACAGGCCTCATATGAACTGCTGCATCCCTTGGCAGAGCTGCCGGGACACATCTATTTGAAGCATAAGCACCTTCAGCTCGATATCAAAGCCCAGCACTTGGGCGATAAATTGTCATATAGAGAACTTGCACAGAAGTACTTTGCCGACAAAGCACCTGTCAGAGGTCTGGTCAAATACAATTTTTTGACATCAACAGGATTTAAGAGCAGCGGAGAATACCTCATATTTCCCGCTCCGTCATTGCTGTTCAACAGTCTATTGCGCCGCTTTAATGCTTTTTCCCGGATGGACTTTTTGGACAAAAAAGGCATAGGCAGCACGCTGGAACAGGAAGTAGTGATAGCCGATTACAATCTGCATTACTCTCCTTTTTCGGTAGAAGGAAGGAAAATACCTGCTTTCAAAGGCTCGTACGCTCTCAAAATCAGCAAAAATCTCATGGCAAAGCGCATAATCAGCATGCTCAGTGAATACGCCGTATACTGCGGCATAGGTATCAAGACATCTCTAGGCATGGGAGCAGTCAAGATAGAATAAAAAATCATTGACAAAGCAGAACTTTTCCCATATTATAAAAGCATAGAGGATGTTGTGAAACTGACTTTCAAACGACGGCATTAACCTATTGGGAAATTTTCAAAAATCCGCTGGATTTAAGCAAAAATTTCACTTTGCCCCGCACCTTGGTATTACTAGGCTGGCGGCACTTTTACGAACTCCGCGCAGCATCACTCTACTACAAACCCGCTACTCCGCCGCAAATGGCATTGCCAGCCCAATAGGGACGCGGCTCACAAAGGTAAGAGTTTGAAAGTAATCCCCGAAACAGGGGACGGAAACCCAGTCATGGAAGCAACGTACAGTTCACCTGTAAAAACGTTTGAAAGTAATCCCCGAAACAGGGGACGGAAACATATCCAATTCCGGAGTCATCGCATTATACGGCTGCTGAAGTTTGAAAGTAAACCCCGAAACAGGGGACGGAAACTATCAGAAGCAAGAGGCGGTGAAATAACTTACTGGGGTTTGAAAGTAATCCCCGAAACAGGGGACGGAAACATTTTTCTCTTTGAAAGTGATGTTCAAATTCGTGATATGGTTTGAAAGTAATCCCCGAAACAGGGAACGGTAACTGCCAACATCAATATCGGACTCGCTAACACAACGACGTTTGAAAGTAATCCCTGAATTAGGGGACGGAAACATTGCAAATGCTATCACTCTTCTTAAGCTCCACAATAGCTTTAAGTTTTAAAGAGTGGTAAGGGAGTGTTTAGATGGGCATTTTGGATTATGCTTTTCAAAAGCTATTTCCATGCGCTTCAGATGAGCTTCTATCCAGGATTGAGCATTTTGATCCTATGTTCGATGAAGATCAGGCTCGGCAGGATAATTCAAATTCGTTAAGGGCTGATGGGTCAGAAGGTAGGCAGGCGGGCAGTCATGTTCAAGCTTTTTTGAAAAGTACAGGATGGAAAAGTAAAAGACTATGATATTGAGCTTATAGCTGTTTATCATAGTCTTTAAAT
>CATYZV010000013.1 GCA_958415865.1 uncultured Selenomonadaceae bacterium | reverse complement strand
CAAGAACCTTTAGTTTTTAGTTCATTTATATCAATTATAACAAATAATTCATAATTATAAAAGAGAGAAATCTCATCTTAATGGAAATTTAATCAGCGGCTCATGAAAAAACCAGCCCTGAGGCTGGCCCTTCATAATTATGCACGTTCGATGTAATTGCCTGTACGGGTATCGATGCGCAGAACGTCGCCTTCGTTTACGAATAAAGGCACGCGCACTTCATAGCCGGTTTCAACCTTAGCCATCTTCGTAGCACCGGTAGCAGTGTCGCCTTTGACGCTCGGTTCACATTCTACAACTTCGAGATTTACGGAGTTGGGCAGAGTGATGCCAATGATGGAGCCTTTGAAGGACTGCAGGCTGATGTCCATGTTTTCCTTGAGGAAGTTGAGTGCATTGCCGAGCTGATCCTTGGAAAGTTCGATCTGATCGTACGTTTCATTGTCCATGAAAGTGTACATGCCGTCAGCTTCGTAGAGATACTGCATAGCTCTCGTTTCCACGTGAGCGGCAGGCAGTTTTTCATTCGGGTTGAAAGTGCGTTCTACTACTGCACCCGTCTGCACGTTTTTGATTTTAGTGCGGACGAAGGCTGCGCCTTTACCCGGTTTTACATGCTGAAAGTCTACGATCTGCCATACACCGTTGTCAATCTCCAGGGTAAGGCCTGTGCGGAAATCGCTGCTAGAAATCATTGAAAATACCTCCAAAATATAATATCCTAAAATTTATAACTCAATGAGCCGTTTATCGCTCTGCGTGAGCGGCTGACAGCCGTCTGCCGTAACGAGCACGGTATCTTCGATGCGGACCCCGCCCAGATCAGGCAGATAAATGCCCGGCTCATCAGTAACCAACATATTTTCCTTTAATTCTTTTGTCGGACTGAGCGGCGACAGGCGCGGCAGCTCGTGTATTTCAAGCCCTACTCCGTGTCCCAGCCCATGTCCGAAATAATCGCCGTAACCGGCATCAGCTATATATTTTCTGACCGGTGCATCCACTTCTTTGCCGCTTTTGCCCGGAGCTATTTCGCGAAGCCCCGTCAGCTGCGCACCCAGCACTACGTCATATATTTCGCGCAGTTTGTCGCTTGCCTTGCCGACGCAGAAAGTGCGGGTGATATCAGAATGATAGCCCTTGTAGACAGCACCGAAGTCTATTGTAACAAATTCGCCGTCATTTATCAACTTATCCGAAGCAACACCGTGAGGCAGTGCGCCGCGCTTGCCCGAGGCCACTATCGTGGTGAACGCCGGCCGTTCGCTGCCGAGGCGGCGCATCTTGTCTTCCAGTTCAGCCGCCACTTCATTTTCGCTCATGCCCGCCTTTACGTACGTCAGAATATGCTTGTACGCTTCATCACTGATCCAAATAGCTTTTTTCGTAAGCTCCAGCTCTTCAGCGTCCTTGATGATTCTGAGTTCATCGAGATCCACGGCAGTGGAAAAGTTGATTTCAGCTTCTTCCAGCAGCTCCTTCAAGCGGCTGTACGTATTGAACATCATCGCATTGCCTTCAAAGGCTGCGCAGACAGCTCCGCTTTGCTGAAGCACTTCAGCAGTCTTTGCCGCCAATCCTTTTTTCTGCTCAGCGATTCTGCATAGACCTTCCTGCGTCTGCTGCTTTGCCTGCTCCGTATACCGCGAATCCGTTACCAGAGTGCAGCTTTGATCTGTTACGACGAGCATCGTATCATCGCCGCGGAAGCCGCTGAAATAATGTATATTTTCTTCTTTATTGATTATAACAGCATCGCATTTATTATCCGCCATAAAAGCTCTTAAACGGGCTAAACGCTGCTGTATGATTTCTCTGCCGGCCATTATGACCACACCTCTATATCAATGAATGAATTTATTTTGTCAGGCGGTTTATCGCCACGTACAGTGCCGCCTTGTAGCTGTCCAGCCCAAAGCCGCAGATCTGACCGAGCACCACCGGTGAAATCACTGAATGATGGCGAAACTCTTCGCGCTGATGCACGTTCGACAAATGCACTTCAATCGTCGGAATTTCCACCGCCGCAATCGCATCGCGCAGAGCTATGCTGTAATGCGTAAACGCACCGGCATTCAAGATCACAAAATCAAACTTGCCGCGCGCATCATGCAGAGCATCTACGATATCACCTTCGTGATTGCTCTGAAAGAAATCTATGCCAATGCCTGCCGCCTCAGCCTGTTTTTGCAGATCGTCATTTATATCCTGCATCGTCATGCGGCCGTATATTTCAGGTTCGCGTGTGCCCAGCAGGTTCAAATTTGGCCCGTGAATAACCAAAACATTCTTCATCCAAACCACTGTCCTTACTCATTGGAATTATTTATTTAATTTTATCATAAATACTTTTCGTTAACAAGCACGCCGGGCATTATGATTTATTGCCGCAAATAAAAAAGCCGATATAACTTTAGCGCAAAGTTTTATCGACTTATTCCCTCTCTCTATTCTCTTTACATCAACGCAGCATCAATATTTGATGATGAATGCCTGTTCGCCGTCCACTGTCGGGATTTCCTTGCTGTCGAAAGTATCGACTTTGATGACGAAATTTCCCTTTTTGATGATATCGGTCAACTCAGCCAGTTTTTCCGTGCTTCCCTGCATTTCCAAGTCAACAGTGCCGTCGGGCATATTTTTGACCCAGCCTGTGAGGTTCAGCTTTTCAGCATTTTCCTTCGTGAATACTCTGAGGCCCACGCCCTGTACTCTGCCTGTGATAACAGCTTTGTAACGTTTGATTTCTTGTCCCATAAAACAATACCTCCAAAAAAAATAACGCGGCACAAGCACCTTTAATGCTGTGCCGCTGACTCCTTCAGTATAATTCAAGCGGGAATAAAATGCAACATATTTAGCTGTCTTATCATAACAATGCAAGCTATACACAAATCTTTATACATCGCGTCTAATGATAGTATAAGGCACTACCGGCTTTGCAACTTTCATCGTAAGAATCTGCTGCGGATGCGGTGCGGTCTGCACCGATGTGCCTTCTTCGTCGAACATCTCGGTTATCGTCTGCTTGAACAGCGGCGCGTCGGGCTGGAAAAATTCCACTTCCTGTCCGACCGTCATGTGGTTGCGCTGCTGAACGACAGCCATCTGCGTGTCGGGATTATAATCGAGCACCAAGCCGACGAAATCCGATGTATGCTCATACGAAGTCGTATTGTAAATCTGGTCGTCGCACGAGGTTTTGTGATAGGAAAAACCGGTCGTGTATTCCCTATGAGAAACCTTGTTTAATTCGTCGATCCATTCCTGCTTTATCGTGAAGTGCTCAGGATCTTCAAAGTAATTGTCGATTGCGCGGCGGTAGGCATTGACCACGCTTGCCACGTAGTGGACGGACTTCATCCTGCCTTCTATCTTTAGACTGTCCACGCCGCATTTGATGATGTCATCCAAGTACGGCAGCAGGCACATATCTTTGGAGTTGAAGAAATACGTGCCGTTTTCATCTTCCGTGATCGGGAAATACTGTCCCGGGCGTTTTTCTTCCGTCAAGCGGTATTTCCAGCGGCAGGGCTGTGTGCACGCGCCGCGGTTGGAATCTCTGCCCGTCAGATAATTGCTGATGAGGCAGCGGCCTGAATACGATATGCACATCGCTCCGTGCACGAACATTTCCAATTCCACCTGCGTTTTTTCTCGAATCTCTGCTATTTCGGCAAACGACAGTTCGCGTGCCAGTACCACGCGCTGCGCTCCTAAATCCTGCCAAGCCTTAACAGCTGCCCAGTTCGTATTGTTGGCCTGCGTGCTGATATGGACTTCAAGCTGCGGCAGATTCTGCTTTATCAACATAAAAAGACCGATGTCTGAAACCAATACTGCATCTACATTAATATCTACTAATTCCTGCAAATACGGCAGGACTTCATTTATATCGTTGTTGTGCGGAAAAATATTCGCTGTAACGTAGACTTTTCGTCCTCGTTCATGAGCGAATTTCACGCCTTCTATCATCTGTTCTTTAGAAAAATTACCGCCGTACGCCCGCAGCCCGAAGCGTTTACCGCCCAGATAGACAGCATCTGCTCCGTACATCACAGCCATCTTTAATTTTTCCAGATTGCCCGCCGGAGCCAATAGCTCCGGTTTTTTTAATTTCAAATTTACCATAAAGCTCTCCCAACTATGATTTTATCCTGCGAGTCAAAGCAAGCCCGTCGCCGTTTTCGTAGACTTCAGTCTCAAAATATCTATTGTCATTGACCATAGCCAGATACTGCCTGAGCCGCTTTACAATAGTTTTATAGCGGCGCGGCGGCTTTTCTTCGCTGAGCACGTAGCCGCGGAACAGCACATTGTCCGCCACGATTATTCCGTCCTCGGCTAAAAACGGCAGTACTTTGCGCAGATAATCGGGATACTGTCCCTTTGCCGCGTCGATGAATACCATATCAAACAACGCATCAGGATTAAGGCTTTCCAGCATCTCGCCGGCATCGCCCAATACGATTTCCACTCTGTCTGCATACTGCGATTTTGATATGAATTCCTGCGCTGTAGCAGCTCGCTCCGGCGACAGTTCCAGCGACAATACCTGCACATCTTCAGCCCCGTGCACCATCGTCAGCAGTGCCGAATACCCGATTGCCGTGCCGATTTCCAGTACTCTGTGCGGCTTTTTTTCTTCTATTATATCAATGAAAACTCTGCGGCCGTTCTCATTGATGATAGGCACTTTATTAACGGCTGCAAACACTTCCATTTCGTGCAGCAGCTCTGCTGTCTGCATCATCGTATCTTTCATTCTCCGTATATTTCCTTTATCGCCTGCTGATGTTCGTCGTACGTTACGCTGTAGTGATTGTGTCCTTCGCCGTCAGCCACAAAATACATATAATCTGTGTGGGCAGGATTCAAAGCTGCCTCGATGGAAGCAAGCCCCGGATTGCCGATCGGCCCCGGTGTCAGCCCTTGATGCTGATACGTGTTGTAAGGTGAATCCAGCTTCGTATCTTCAATAGAAAATTCTTCTTTATGCTCGTCCAGCGCGTACTGAATCGTAGCATCCGACTGAAGCGGCATTTGTGCCTCCAGACGCTTATAAAAAACGTCGGCGATAATAGGCCTGTCTTCGGCGAATTTAGCTTCCTTTTCCACCAGTGAAGCCATCGTTATCAGCTTGAAGACGGAAAGCCCTCTATCTTCTGCCTGAGCACGCATATCGGCAGTCAATTTGCGGTCGAAATTGTCCGCCATTATCTGCATTATATCCTCCGCGCTGTACGTCCTGTCAAAGTCGTACGTATCGGGGAATAAAAATCCTTCCGCTGCGTATTTTATATCTTTCTGCTCCAGAGCTTCCTTCATATAATCGTACGGCGCAAATTTTTCCGCCGCTTTGCAGAAATCCTCTTTCGTAACTAAGCCTTTTGCTTCCATGAGCCTAGCGATATCATCCACCGTATAGCCTTCCGGTATCGTTACGCGCACCACAGAATCTTCCGGGCCTGCTTCCAAGCCTGCTAGTACTGCACCGGGGCGCATATTGCCCCTGAAATAGTACAGCCCTTCGCGAAAGCCCTTGTCATAGCCGCCCAGCCGCGCCATTATGCGCAGGCCGGCCGCGCTTTTGATAACGCCTTTTGCCTGAAGCTCTTCAGCTATCTCCGCCGTCGTCATGCCGGGTTTTACATTCAGTGCGATATTGCTGCCGTGTCCTTGAGACGAACCGGCGAGAAACATCCACCAGCCGGCAGCCAGCAGCACGAAAACGGCACATATTCCGGCGATTATGCCGCAGCGCAGCCTATTCGGCAATGCGCTGTACTTTTCCTCCAGCCAATCTTTACAGTAGGAAAATTTTTCCTTCACCGTCTCTTTTATATTCATATCCTGTCCTCGTTAGGCTCAGTACTTCTGGCGTGCTTTCAAGGCGCGTTCGATATCCCTCTTTGCTGCTTTTTCCGCCAGAGCCTGCCGCTTGTCGTAATTTTTCTTGCCCGTCGCAAGTCCCAGCAGTACCTTAGCATGGCTGCGCTTGAAATAAACCTTTAGCGGCACCAGAGTAAAGCCTTTTTCCTTGACTTTGCTGGCAAGGCGTATTATTTCCGCTTTGTGCATCAGGAGCTTTCTGGCACGCAGAGGGTCGTGATTGAATATATTGCCCTGCTCGTAAGGGCTGACGTGCATATTATCGAGGTATATTTCATTGTTCTTGATTCGAGCAAAGCTGTCCTTTAAATTTGCCTTGCCTGCCCGCAGTGATTTAACTTCCGTACCGACCAGCGCGATGCCGGCTTCGTACGTTTCGTGGATAAAGTAATCATGACGGGCTTTTCTATTTTCGCAAACGGCTTTTTCGCCGCTGTCTTTCTTTGCCATTACATCAACCTTCAATATTATTTCATAGTAGTTCTCTTGCGGCGCGTCTTCTTCGGGCGCACTGCCTTCGTCTGCGCTTTTTCCTTGCTGTTGAGCGACAGTTCCTGCGCTTTTTTGGCGTAGATATCGAAGAAGAACGGCTCCGGCTTGCTGAGCTTTTTGAGCTTGATTTCCTGCACAGCAGGCTTATCGCTCTTTTTCTTCTGCTTGGGCTTTGCCGCTGAACGCCTGCTCTTGCTGGCATTTTTGCTGCCGTATTCCTTCGCTCCGCTGTCCGATTTCTTGCCGCGTTCTGAATGTGATTTTCTATTCTTATCTTTCGCCTTGCCCTGCGGCTGTTTATCCTTCTTCCGATTCTGCTCTTTTTTCTGCTTAGGCTTTTGCTTTTTCTCGTCGAGCTTCACCGGAGTGGCGATTATATGGTCTTCTAATTTTTCCAGCTCAGGCGATACGTAGCGCGGATTGTTGTCCTTGAGCACGAAATCTATCGTCTTGTCTTTGAGGCTGGCGCGGGCCAAGGTTACCATGACGCTGTCGCCCAGCTGATAGCGCGTGCCGCTCGCCTCGCCGACCAGCAGATATTCACTCTGCACGTATTCGTAATAATCGTTGACCATCGTGGAAATATGCACCAGCCCTTCCACGCCGTTTTCCAATTCTACGAATATGCCGAAGGATGTTACACCGCTTATTATGCCGGGGAAATCCTCGCCGATGAATCGTGCCATGTATTCAATTTCCTTGATCAGCAGCGTGTCGCGTTCCGCTTCCGTCGCTATGCGTTCCTGCTTGGAAGTGTAGGTCGCGATTTCAGGCAGCTTGGAACGCCAGTTCGCCTGAGCTTCCTTATTATTGAGCCTGCCGAGAAATTCTTCTTTGAGCAGCCTGTGCACCATCAAGTCGGGATACCGCCTGATAGGGGAAGTAAAATGAGTGTAGTACTTTGCCGCCAAGCCGAAATGACCGAGATTTTCCGGGCTGTACTTCGCCTGCTGCATGGAACGCAGAGCCACCGCGGAAATTATCTTTTCCTCCGGCTTATCCGTAATCGCATTCAGCACGCGCTGTACTTCCTTGGGTTCGATTTCGCCGTCAGCATTCTTGTTCAAATGCTGGCTGAATGCCGCCAGCAGCTGCTGCAGTGCCTGCATCTTTTCTTCCGTCGGCTTTTCGTGAATGCGGTAGAGGAACGGCAGATTCTTGCGTGCCATGTATTCAGCTACCGTTTCATTGGCCGCCAGCATACATTCTTCGACGATGGATTCGCCGAGGCCGTGCTGTCTTTTTACCAATGCCACAGTCCGCCCGTTTTCATCGAGCTTCGCCTTTATCTCCGGTATATCAAAGTCGATGGAGCCGCGCTGCTGACGGCGCTTATGGAGCAGTTCGCGCACTGCGTGCAGATTTTCCAGCAGAGGCAGCAAATCCTGATTGTCTGCTGTCATCTGCTCATCTTTATCCACTAAAATCTTGTTGACGAGATTGTAAGTCAAGCGGCGGTAAACATGAATAACAGCTGGCATTATCTCAGAGCGGATTACTGCGCCGTTATTATCTATTTCCATTTCTGCGCACATCGAAAGCCTGTCCACGCCTGCATTGAGGCTGCAAATGCCGTTTGACAGTTCTACCGGCAGCATCGGCACCACGCGGTCAGCCAAATAGACGCTGGTGCCGCGCCTGTACGCTTCCTTGTCGAGCGGAGTGCTAGAGCGCACGTAATGGCTCACATCGGCGATGTAGACACCGAGGAAGTAATTGCCGTTGTCCAGACGTTTAGCGTAAACGCCGTCGTCCAGATCCTTGGCATCTTCGCCGTCTATCGTTACGATGGGCAGTTCACGCCTGTCTTTTCTGCCTTCGTATTCAGCAGGATTGGGTGTCTGCTCTATCTTCGCCGCCTGTTTTGCCACAGCTTCAGGAAAATGCTCATCGAGGTCGTACTGGCGCATGACTGAAAGCACATCCACGCCCGGTTCATCTGCTCTGCCCAGCACTTCGACGATTCTGCCTTCGGGATTGTGATTCTTCGTCGGCCACTTCGTGATCTCCGCGACCACTTTCATGCCTGTTTCAGCTTCCATCGTATACGCACTTTCGATGAATATTTCCTGGCTGATTTTCGTATTGTCCGGCACGACGTAGCCGAAAGTCTTGCTGCTTTCATACGTGCCGACGATGCGGGTATTGGCACGCTGGACCACTTTGACGATAGTGCCTTCCCTGTGCATATTGGCAAAGCCGTCGGGATAATTCGTTATCTTGACCAGAACCTTGTCGTTGTTCATCGCCGAATTGAGTTCGTCGGCAGGAATGAAGATATCGTCAACGCGCGCCTGTCCCGCTTTTCCGTTTACATCGGGAATTACAAAGCCCGTTCCCTTGGACGTTATGCTTATCCTGCCTTCAATCCATTTAAAATGGCGCGGCAGCCCGTACTTTCCCTTGCGATTCTGGAATATAGCCTGTTCTGCTTCCAGTTCCGCCAAAGCTCTAGGCAGTTCGTTTATCTCGTCTCCGTCAAGCTGCAGAGCTTCTAATATCGTCTCCATATGAACCGGTTTTACAGCCTGTTCCTGCATATACGACAATACACGTTCTTTTACGTTCATAAATTCACCTGTTTAAACCAAAAAATGTTTTACCTTTTCAAATAGTTTATCGTGTTCCACATCCAATGTTACCAGATGACCCGATAAACTCAGCTTGTACAGCTCTTTTTCTTCACTGCCCGCATGGTCATAGATATACTGCCCGCTCTTGGGATTGACCGTATGATCGTTATCGCTCTGCACGATCAGCAGCGGTCTTTTCAGCTTGGGCAGAATTTTCTTCGTGTTCTCGATGACATCCAGCAGCTGATGCACTGCTACCAGAGGCATTTTACTATACGACATTGTACCGCTTGGCGAGTTCCGGCAGATAGCGGCGGTTCTTGCGCTGATACTTGCCCACCGAGCGTTCCAGCGGCGGCAGCAGGCGCAGATTGCGCTCATTGGCGATGAATATCGGTGCCGACAGAGCTACCGCCTTGCGCACGGGAAAATCCACCGCCAAGTGCATTGCCAGCAGTGCACCCATCGACAAGCCGATGACTGAAATCTCATCGCAGATGCCACGCAGCAGATGCCAGCCGTCGCATACCGAATAATACCATTCGTGCCAATCCGTTGATGCCATTTCCTCCACCGATGTCCCATGGCCTGTCAGCCGCACGCCCAGCACCGTATAGCCCTGCTTGTAAAGCTCATTGCCCAGTATCACCATCTCCGACGGCGACCCGGTAAAGCCATGCACGAGCAGTACTCCCTTGCGGCTTCCCGGCAGCAGAAACGGCTCTGCTCCCTTTAAAATCAAATCAGCCACCTCCTGCTGCAAAATCTTAGTTCGACAAAATACTATTGCAATAATATAAAAAATGTTCCCTATTCATACGCTCCAGCCTGTGAATAGAGAACACATTCTTCTTTTAAGCCGTCAATTTAGCGATGATTAGAGTTACGATCATAAACAGCACTGCAAAAAATACGGTGAAGCGAGCCATCAGAGCATCGAGTCCGCGCGCATTGCTGCTGAATGCCGTATCACTCTGGCCTGAGAGACTGCCCATGCCCGAAGTCTTTCCTTCCTGCATCAGCACGGAAGTGATAAGGCCGATAGCGATAATAGCATCTATAACCATCAAAATAGTTAATAGCATAATTACCCTCCTATATAAAAGCTATTATTATATTGTTGTCCGTCAAATTAGATGCACCAGCTCCATGCAGATTAGATGCACCTGATTTAGATCTTATTTGTTATGCATCCGCAGATTGTCTGCACCAACATCTGCAAGTTATCTGATCGACATAAAAAATGATGCAGATTAAGAGATCTGGGAAAATACAATAAAAGCAGGCTGCCCTGCTTTTACTGCTAAATCTCATTGTTATTGATTGCCTGCATGACGATCTCTGCAGTAATCATGTCACTCTTTCTAGAGTCTCCAATCAGAAGACAACTATTGCACAGATTGTTGATGATACGAGGTGTTCCATCAGATGCATTTAAGATGGCTTCAAGTGCTGCGTCTTCAAAGATTGCCCTGGTTGCACCTGCTCCTTGAAGCTTATCGAGGACATAAGATCTGCCTTCTTCTTTTGTAAATGCAGGAAGTTCATAATTCATGATGATCCTCTGACGGAATGGCTCATGCACACTCAGGCGAAGTGTGGCGTTAAGTGATGGAAGTCCTGACAGGAGAACAACAGCACGATCCCTGGAATCCATCTCAAAGTTAAACAACAGCTTAAAATCATTCAGAATGGCAGAACTGATATAGTTCGCTTCATCAATGATGATTACTGGAGTTTTCCTTTTCTCAACAGAGAGCCTTGTGAGCTCTTCCTGAATTACCCGGAAGTTATCTGGTTTTCGGTAGTGAGCCTGTGCACCAAGTTCCGTGGCAAGATTCCGATAAAAATCATTGGGGCTAAAAGTGGAAAAACAGGTATAGACTACTTTGTATTGTGAGTTATTTAAGGTTTGTACCCATTTCCTGATTGCGGTTGTTTTTCCGCGGCCGGGGCTGCCGGTAAGCAGTCCAAAGCCCTTTGTTTTTGCAAGATAGTCCAGCCGGAATAAAACTTCTCTGGATTCGTCTGTTGATACAAAGATTTCTTTGGAATTCTTTAGGAAAGGATTGAATTCCAAACCATAGCGGATCGTATAATCCATTAGTCGTCACCTCCATAAAGACGTGGTTTTTCACGTTTGACAGCCGCGTTTTCAACCTTGTTTAAAAGGCGGACCGGGGTAAGCGTACCATCTGCTTCAACGACATAGATAGATTCCATATCAGGAGAATAACGGAGTTTGATCCTCTGTTTTGCAAAACGGTAGTCCACCTCATACTCGATGTGGTCGATCGTAACTACACAGTCAATGGAAACACGACGCTCCAACTCCAGTAAGAATAACTGGTCAATCTTATCTTCTGGTAAGCGTTGGAAACAGTCCGGCTCGCTAAAGTAGCGCTCTTGTGGACTTTTTCCATTTAGTGAAGAGTGAATCCTCTGATTATACTGGGAGACATAGGTATAAAGACTGCCACGAAGCTTGTCAAGAGTGTGGAAATCTCTCATATCAAGGCCTGCCATCCACGGGTCTTTCATGGTACGGAACCAACGCTCCACCTTGGCCTTCTGGGTTGGCGTATACGGCTGGTCATAATGAACTGTAGACCCGATACGTGCGGCAAGCAGATCCATCTGTTTATTCTTATAGGAACTGCCATTATCGAAGTTGAATAACTTTGGGACACCAAACTTTGCAACTGCTGATTTCATGACAGACATGAGATTGACGAAGTTATCATTGAAAAAAACATCAATGCCAACAATGTAGCGGCTGGCGTCATCAATGAGGGCAATCACATATACCTTATGCTTTTTGCCGTCTTCTGTTTTCAGGTAAGGACCAACACTGCTGTCACCGCACCATACCTCATTGACATGGGCACGTTCATAACGACGCATATCCAGATTGTTTGTCGTTTTTTCTTTTAAAGCAAGGTTGTTTAAGAAACGGTTTACGGTGGATTCTGACAGTTTATTACGGTTCGTGGATCCATTGGTGCACAACTGACGGAAGATAGCAGCTGAAGACATACGGAGATAGGTTGTTTTCAGATATCGGATCTGTTCCTCAAGGTCAGGGTCGATCTTTCTGGAAGTTCCCTCGTCGCTGCGGCTGGAAGGGAGCAGAGCGTCAAAACCATTCTTCTGATAGTGCTGGTACCAGCGTTTGATGGATGTCGGTGCCGGATGGATGAAGGATCCGTTTGGATGGAGTGCACCACGTGCAGAGGCCGCACGAAAGTAAGCCTCCTTGGATCTGTACTCATCCGGGAGACCAACAATAAGTGGTGAGATCATGGAATACCGCATCAAAGCGATATCCTGTGCTAATTCCTGTTTCATTTGAAGTCCTCTCTTTCATTTTTTCTTAAGTATAGAAGGAATCGGGAGAGGTTTCCTGTAAGGCTGTGTGGGTGTAAGAAATAAGATATTTGGGGTCTGTCTTATCTGCATGAACTGGTTCATAAAAAGTGAAAAACACAGCTTTACAAGACGGGATGGGAAGGATAAATCAACCCGGAAGGAACGGATCTTCTGCATCCAGTGCATGATATAGCGTTTGGTGATGGAGGCAATAAGATTTTCATCAATAGAAGGCGTTCTGTCCATGATCTGTTTAAAATCTCCGGAATCCTCATAAGCAGATATGATAGCAGCCTGCTCCTGTAAGGATACCTGGGAATAAGGCACAAGCTGGGAAGGAAGCAGAGCATGGGTTTTACCACAGTGAGAGCATTTAACCCTGCAGATAGATAAAGTGATTTCAGAATCATCTTTCTTGAGGGAACGGGGATAGTAGCCATGAATGGTTAAACATCCTGAATGGCCACAGGTACACTGTAACTGATGGAACTGTAAGGTATTGATAAGATTTTCGTAAGTTTTTTGATTTAACGGATTGTCAAAAGGTACTGTAATTGTTATCATAGCGTTGGTGCAGCATCTCCCTGTCTAAGGATGTAGTGGTGCATTGGATTGTTATGATAGCAGGTGTCAAACTTTGGTCGGGGAGATACCTGCTATTCTTGTAACTTTGATATGATAATACAAGAAGGTACTGGTTCAAACACTCTGCTGTAAAAAACATCAGAATATCTGAGTCAGTACCTTCATTTAATTTGACTGATATAAGAATGATTTGGAGCACCAAGGGTGCTGGATAACATTTTGGCAGCGCACCCGCACCCGGAGGACGGTTTTGCTGGTATGGAAATCCGTGGCGATCTGCTGACCGATAAGGAGAACGCCGGTGCAGCCCTTTTGGATGCCTGCAAGGAGGTCAAAACCTCCGATCCGGTGCAGATCGGCAGCTACCGGGGCTATGCCATATCCGTGGAATTTTCCGCATGGAAACAGGAGTATACGCTCCTGCTGAAAGGACAGATGACCCACCGGGCAACCCTTGGTACAGACCCTCGCGGAAATCTTACCCGTATCGACAATGCCCTCGCCCAGATGCCCCAGCGTCTAGAGGCGGCAAAGGCCCAGCTGGATAACCTCTATCAGCAGCAGGCTGCGGCAAAGGAGGAAGTCGGAAAGCCATTCCTTTATGAAGAAGAACTGAGAAGCAAAAATGCCCGTCTGGTGGAGCTGGATACTTTGCTCAACATCGACGGAAAGGGACAGGCACACGCCGAGGCTGTTGTTGCCAAAAGCACACGGACTTCGGTGCTGGATCATCTGAAACGCCCGGTGCCGCCCCGCAGTACAGACAAGAAACCAAAACAGCATGAGGAGGTGCGATAACATGAATACCAATAATCTGAATACGGCCCTTTATGAAAAGATGGCCACTGAGCAGGAAAAATATAGGGACTGGTTGAAAAGCCAGCCCCCGGAAGAAATCCTGCACCACACCTATGAATATACTGTCCGTGAGGATATTGTGATGGCGATGGAGGAGCTGGAGCTGACCGACGCCCAGGCCAAGGCACTTTTGGAATCTTCTTCTCCGCTGGCGGATGTGTACCGCTACTTTGAAAAGCTGGAGACCGGTCACATGGATGTGATCCGGGACAGCATTGAGAACCGTGCTGACGATGTGTACAGAGCTAAAGAGGAACTGCGAACAACACCGGTCTATCCACATTCTGCTGCCTATGCGTCCGAGCATGGGGAAATAGCACAGTACAACCTCTCATATCAGGCGAACAGCGCCTGCAAAGAAGCCATTGAGCAGACCATCAGCGCCCACTATGCAGAGAATCGGCTGGATACGGAGGCGGCGGTCAAAGATGTGCTGGAAAAGTTCGGGACGGAACGGGTACAGTTTATTCTTGCCAACACCATCCAGCGCAAGAACTATGACGGGCGTATCTCTCAGGACAATAAAGCATGGGCAAAAACCATTCCTATGCTGGAGGACAGCGGCGCTTCCCGCCACTGTTCCTATCTGGTGGTAGATCAGGTCAATCCCGGTTTGACCGACCTGTTCACCAGACAGTTCCGAAAAGTCGCTCAAGAACAGCAGAAAAGTTCTGTCCTGCAAAAGCTCAAACAGGAACCGCCTGCCCATAAGCCTGCCGCCCCGAAGAAACAGGAGCCGGAGCGATGAGCAGCCCCAAGCGCAAGCGGGATGTGCCGGTTCTGTTTTGGGTATCCGCTGATGAAATGGAGTTGATTCAGCAGAAAATGGCACAGTTTGGGACAAAAAACCTGAGCGCCTATCTACGGAAAATGGCTGTGGACGGCTATGTGGTGCAGCTGGATTTGCCGGAACTGAAAGAACTGGTATCCCTGCTGCGCAGGAGCAGCAACAACTTAAACCAGCTGACCCGCAAGGTGCATGAGACCGGGCGGATTTATGATGTCGATTTGGAGGATATATCCCAGCGGCAGGAACAGTTATGGGACGGAGTTAAAGAGATACTGACACAACTCTCCAAACTTTCGTAACCGGGACAAATACCCCATCTGCGGAGGGAGGAACGGCGTTTCTTCGCCGCGCCTTCCTCCGCTTTTTCTTTTTGCCCGTATCCTTGCCTTTTGGCTGTGAGACAGGGATAATGGAATCAGGAACAGGAACTGTGATTTTGGGAGGAGGCATAACAATGAGGGCATTGGTATTTTTGTTGAAACTGCTGTTGAAGATCGTGATGGTTCCGGTAATTCTGGCGCTGACCCTGTTCGTTTAGATTTGTGTGGGGATCGTCTATGTCTCCGGTCTGGTGCTGGGGCTTATCAGCATGGTGATCGCCCTGCTGGATGTGCCGGTTCTGCTGACCTGTTCCCTGCAAAACGGCATTATCCTGCTGGTGATGGCATTCCTTATTAGTCCCTATGGTCTGCCGATGGCTGCCATCTGGCTGCTGGGCAAGGTGCAGGACTTGAAGTTTGCCATTCAGGATTTGGTTTATGGATAAAATGCGCGGTCACAAAAATGCCAGACAGTGTCTGTTA
>CATYZV010000012.1 GCA_958415865.1 uncultured Selenomonadaceae bacterium | reverse complement strand
GTGTTGAAGAAGGCTGTCCATCACCGGATGGCCTTTATTCGTTTAGATATTACTTATCTTTGCGAAAAATGGTAGCAAGCAGTGTCAGAAAAGCTATCAGTAAAGATAAAATTTCATACAGAGACATTGTACCACCTCCCCGGAGGGTAAGGGCCGACCACCAGCCGATTTCCTTGCCATAGTTAATCATTATATCATAAAAAAGACCTTTTGTCATAGAAGCATGGCAAAGGTCTTTTTCATTTCAGTCTATATGCTCAAATACATCAGCTACATTTACGATTAAATCATCGCATACCGTTACTTTGATTTCCGTCTGCAAATCGTGAATCTTAAATCTGTCATCGTCGGGCAATGCGTCATTTTCAGCTATTTCCTCAGCTGTGAGATAATAATATATATTGTCGAGACGGAACAGCTTATTTTGATTCAGATACACTTCGATAGATTTATCCTTGACGCTGATGATCCAATATTCTTTTACACCCGCCTTGGCGTAAGCGTCCATCTTGCGTCCGCGGTCATTCTTTGCCGTAGACATGGAGAGCACTTCTACAACGAGGTCAGGTGCACCATGAATGCCGTCGTGCTTGATGATGTCCTTATTGCAGACGATCATCGCATCCGGTATAAAGTGATTCTTTTCATCTAAATAAACATCTACGCCATCGCCAAACGCACGGCAGGTCTTGTGCTTAAATATGTCCAGAATAAACAATATAGATTGCCCGCAGCCGTGATATGCTCAATACAGGGACGCGGCGACATCATAACGACTTTTCCGGCAATAAGCTCGTGGCGAATGATCGATTCATCTTTATAGGCAAGGTTATCCATTTTTATACCTCCTTTTCTATCTCTAATCTATATTTTAGCATAAACATTCAGTTTTTCATAAAAGATATAGCCGCTGCTTGCATGATGATGGTATAATCATATTGGAAGACATTATAATTTTAACAATAAGGGGATAGCAAAATGAAACTCGTCGTTACCGTAGTAGGCAAGGACCGCGTGGGCATCATCGCGGCAGTCAGCAATATTCTCGCTGACAACAATGTCAATATTCTAAGCATCAACCAGAACATCATGAACGGATTTTTCAACATGGTGCTGATCGCTGAAGCAGATGACAAGAGCGTCAAGCTGCGCGAGCTGCAGGATACGCTCAAGGCTAAAGGCAAGGAAATCAATGTAGATATCAAGGCACAGCATGAAGAAATTTTCAATGCTATGCACAATATCTAATCAGTTCGCATCGGCGATTTGGGAGGAAAAAATCTGTGATAACGGTCAATGATATACTTGAAACAAACCGCATGATAACTGAAAACAAGCTGGACGTGCGCACGATAACGCTGGGCCTGAGCCTGCGCGACTGCGCTCATCCGAACTTGAAGCAGTTCTGCGACAATGTGTACGACAAGATCACCAAGTCGGGTGAATTTCTCGTCAAGACGGGCGAAGACATCGCCAGTGAATACGGCATTCCTATCATCAACAAGCGCGTATCCGTAACGCCTATAGCCATAGCGGCGGAAGCCTGCAAGACGGACACGTATGTGCCGGTGGCAGAAGCAATGGACAAGGCTGCTAAAGAAATCGGCATCAATTTCATCGGCGGCTTTTCCGCACTCGTGGAAAAAGGCTTTACCAACGGAGATCGCGTGCTGATCAACTCCATTCCGCAGGCACTCGCTACGACGGATATCGTCTGCTCGTCGGTAAACCTAGGCTCCACTAAAGCCGGCATCAATATGGACTGCGTGCGCGAAATGGGCGAAGTCATCAAGCGCACGGCAGAACTGACCCGCGACCGCGAAGCCATCGGCTGCGCCAAGCTCGTCGTATTCTGCAACGCGCCGAGCGACAACCCGTTCATGGCAGGTGCATTCCACGGTGTATGCGAAGCCGATAAGGTCGTCAGCGTCGGTGTCAGCGGCCCCGGCGTAGTAAAACACGCTTTGGAAGATTTAAAAGGCGCGGACTTCACTGAAGTAGCTGAAACGATAAAGAAAACCGCCTTCAAGATAACGCGCGTAGGCCAGCTCGTAGCACGCGAAGCCTCCAAGCGCCTCGGCATTCCTTTCGGCATCATCGACCTCTCGCTTGCCCCGACCCCTGCCGTCGGCGACAGCGTAGCGCACATCCTCGAAGAAATGGGCTTGGAAAGCTGCGGCGCACCCGGCACGACAGCAGCACTGGCACTTTTAAACGACGCTGTCAAAAAAGGCGGCCTGATGGCATCGTCCCACGTCGGCGGTCTCAGCGGCGCATTCATTCCCGTCAGCGAAGATGCCGGCATGATCGACGCAGTAGCGCGCGGCAGCCTCTCGATTGAAAAACTCGAAGCCATGACCTGCGTATGCTCCGTCGGTCTCGACATGATCGCCATCGCCGGCGACACGCCCGCATCCACCATCTCCGGCATCATCGCCGACGAAGCAGCTATCGGCATGATCAACAACAAGACCACGGCTGTCCGCGTCATCCCCGTGCCCGGCAAAAAAATCGGCGACACCGTCAACTTCGGCGGTCTCTTAGGCTACTGCCCCATCGTCAAAGTGCGCAGCAACTACAGCTCCGATGCCTTCATCGCCCGCGGCGGACGCATCCCGGCTCCTGTTCGCAGCCTGACAAATTAATTTAAAAATTTTAGTTGACAAATGCCTTTGAAATAGATATAATATTAACTGTTCTCAAGAGTGCTTGAGAGCAATGCACCTGTAGCTCAGCTGGATAGAGCACGCGCCTTCTAAGCGCGGTGTCGCAGGTTCGACTCCTGCCAGGCGCACCATTCACGTTAATAGTCGAACTTTTGAGTTCGATAAACGGATAGAAGAGACTGTGAAAGCAGTCTCTTTTTTTATACGCAATGCAAAGAAAGCCCCTAAAGCCAAAATTCATCTGCTTTAGGGGCTTTTGTATTATTTAATTTTCTTCAGCCGTTGATCAAGCGCATAGCGCATTTATTTGCCTGATACTTGACGAGTTCTTCGTCGATGTTGACGAGTTCTTTGCCGTGTACGAGGACTTTGCCGTCGACGAGCACGGTATCGACCATGGAGGAGTTGGCGGAGTAGACGAGCAGGGATACGAGGTCGTTGCGCGGGTACCACTGCGGTGCATTCATGTCGAACAGAACGATATCTGCTTTATAGCCTTCTTTTAAGAGTCCGAGCTGTTTGAGGCCGACTGCTTTTGCGCCGTATTCAGTGCCCATCTGAAGTGCTTTGAAGGCGGGGACTGCGAGCGGGTCGAGTGTCGTTACTTTGTGCAGCAGTGCGGCGAGGTTGATTTCTTCGAGCATATCGAGGTTGTTGTTGCTCGATGCGCCGTCGGTGCCGAGTGCCGTGCACACGCCTGCCGCGAGGAGCTTGGGCACGGGTGCTGCTCCGCTGGCGAGCTTCATATTGCTGCCGGGGTTGTGTGCCACACGGGTATTGTACTTGGCGAGCAGCTCAATGTCGTGGTCTGAGAGATGGACGCAGTGAGCGGCAAGTACGCCGCGCTGAAGCACGCCGCAGTCTTCCATCAGTTCAATCGGGGTCTTGCCGTATTCCTTGAGACAGTTTTCGACTTCGCCTTTCGTTTCAGCAAGGTGAATGTGGATTTCGGCATTGTACTCTTCGCTGGCCGCTACGACTTTTTTGAGGAAGTCCGGCGGGCAGGTGTAGGGTGCGTGCGGGCCGAACATGACGGTAATTTTGCCGTCGTTGGCACCGTTGAAATCGCGGTATAATTCTTTGTTTTCTTCAAGTGCCTGCAAACCGTTCGGGGCAACGCCGATCATGCCGCGCGAGAGCACGGCGCGGATGTCCGTGTCGAGGCAGGCTCTAGCGACCTGTTCCATATCGCCGTACATATCGGCAAAAGTCGTCGTGCCGCTCTTGAGCATTTCCACAATGCCCAGCATCGCGCCCCAGTAGATGTCCTGCTTCGTCATCTTCGCTTCAATCGGCCAGATCTTATTTTGCAGCCAGTCCATCAGCTGCATATCGTCAGCATAGCTGCGCAGCAGCGTCATGGATACGTGCGTATGAGCATTGACAAAACCTGCCGTGGCAAGCTTGTCCGTGCCGTCGATCATCTGATCCGGCTGAAAATCCTGCGGCACATCACCGATAGCGAGTATCTTATCATCCTGCACCGCGATATCAGCAACCTTGACAGAGCCGTCAGGCAGAACAGTATGAGCTTGTTTAATCAATATATTCATATTACAATCATCTTTCTTTTAAGGTAAAAAGTAAAAATTTTGCTGTGATGATTAATGTTCAGGCAGTACCGCCAAAGAAACGGGCATCTGTTTTTCCAACGTGTTACTTGACTTCCAAAACAGATGCCCATTTCTTTAGCTTAAATTTGCAAAACTACTGCCGCATCTATTATAAATCAGTTAGCTTTGTGAAGGTAATCATACTGTTCCTGACTTAAAGTATCAATGGAAACGCCTAGGGATTTGAGTTTAATCTTGGCTATTTCGGTGTTGATTTCTTCGGGCATTACGTATACTTCATTCTTCAGTTCAGCATGATGATTGTTGATGTGCAGGGCGGAGAAGAACTGCACGGCAAAGGACAGGTCCATGATTTCTGCCGGATGGCCGTCGCCGGCGGCGAGGTTTACGAGGCGGCCTTCAGCGAGCAGGTAGATCTTGCGGCCGTCTTTTTGAACGAATTCTTCGATGTTCTTGCGGACGGGGCGGTGGGAGACGGAGATTTCACGCAGTTTCTTGACGTTGATTTCCACGTCGAAATGGCCGGAGTTGGCGAGGACTGCACCGTTTTTCATTACTGCAAAGCTGTCTTCGTCGATGACGTTGATATCGCCGGTCAGCGTCAGGAAGATATCGCCGATTTTTGCCGCTTCTTTCATCGGCATTACGCGGAAGCCGTCGAATACTGCTTCAATAGCCTTGATAGGGTCTACTTCGGTGATGATGACATTGGCACCGAGACCTTTGGCACGCATTGCACCGCCCTTGCCGCACCAGCCGTAGCCGGCGATTACGACGTTCTTGCCTGCTACTACGAGATTCGTAGTGCGCATGATGCCGTCCCAGGTGGACTGGCCTGTGCCGTATCTATTGTCGAACAGGTATTTGCAGTATGCGTCATTAGCTGCGAGCATCGGGAATTTGAGGCGGCCTTCGTTGGCGAGAGCTTTGTCGCGGATTACGCCGGTCGTCGTTTCTTCACTGCCGCCGATGATGTTGGGGATGAGTTCGGGGTGCTGGTTGTGAATGCGGTATACGAGATCGCCGCCGTCGTCCATGATCATGTCGGGCTTGGTGGCCAGTGCCTTGTCGATGTACATATCGTATTCTTCCGGCGTGCAGTCGTACTTGGCAAATACGGTTATGCCGCTTTCCACGAGTGCTGCCACTACATCGTCCTGCGTGGACAGCGGATTGCTGCCCGTAGCGATGACTTCAGCACCAGCATTTTGAAGCACGAGTGCCAGATATGCAGTCTTGGCTTCTAGGTGCATCGTCATTACCATGCGCTTGCCGGCAAACGGCTTCGTCTTGGAGTATTCTTCGTCGATATGGCGCAGAACGGGCATGAAATTCTTTACCCATTCGATTTTATCGTGCCCGGACGGAGCGAGCGTAATGTCTTTGATTATGGATTCCATTGATTAATTACCTCCGAAAATTCTGCCGGCTGAGCTTTGAAGCTCTGCCAGCTTAGCAAAATCTGTTCTTTCTATAGATAAAGGCGTTATAGAGATAAAGCCCTTATTGACCGTTTCAATATCCGTAGTGCCATCGCCGGCGGCATCCCTTGCCCTGCCCTGCATCTTGTAAGCGGCGGAGCCATCGCCCTGCGGCACGATGTCGAATTCATTATCGTAGAGCCGCCTGCCTTGGCGCGTGAATACAAATTTTATTTTACCATCTTTGAGCGTGTCGGGAAAATTAATATTGTACATAAATAATTTATCGCTGTCATAAAAACAGCTTAAATGCTCAGCGATGATGGCGGCGATTTTCTCCGGTGCAATCCTGCCCTGATGTGAAATCGACACGGCAAGCGAGGGAATGCCGTGATTGTAGCCCTCTATAGCCGCGCCGACCGTGCCGGAGTAGAGCACGTCCGTGCCGAGGTTGGCACCGTTATTTATGCCGGAGATCACGAGGTCCGGCTTTTGCTTCAGCAGGATTTCCAGTGCCAGCTTCGTGCAGTCAGCAGGAGTGCCCTCCACGCTGCGCGCCCAGACTCCTTCTACGCCGATATCAGCTTCGTGCACTATCAGCGGCACGCCGACGGATAACGCCTGCGACATTCCACTCTGCTCGCTCGCCGGAGCCACGACGAACACTTCGTGCAGAGGAGCGAGCACCTTTGCCATCGCCCTGATGCCGGGCGCGTTGATGCCGTCGTCATTGACGAGTAAAATCTTCAAATAAATCTTCCTTTATAAAATCACAATACATTCATCATGCGGTGAGTCTGCGGTATGACGCGCACATCGTGCAGGCGCGCCATCGCCCTGCTCTGCCAGTCGAGCAACTTCTGCGGCTTCGCCGGGTGCAGCCCGCCCATCGGCGTAATCGGCTGGAGCACCAGCAGTACATTAGGATCGACAGCTTCGATGATGGAAATCGCCCTGTCAAAATCATCTTGCGTCGATTCATCAGAAACAACGATTTTGACGTAAATATCCTTTTGAGCCTGCACAGCGATTTGCAAAAAGCGGCGATGCGCTTCCCAGTGATCTTCGCCCGTATCGCTCGGCAGCTTCATATCCATGCTGATCATCTGCACATCGTCTATGACCTGCGCAAGATTGTCCGGCAGTGTGCCGTTCGTTTCCAAAAACAGCGGCAGGTGATACGGCGCGATGCGCTGAGCGAGTTCTTTGATCGCCTCCACGTGCAATAGAGGCTCGCCGCCCGTTACGCTTATCGAATGATGCGGCTGCTGCAAGCGGAATGAAATGTAAGGCATTAATTCATCCCATGATACGGGATTATCAAGCTCCAAGCCGCCGGCATAGCCTGCGGCACTCTCCAGCACGCAGGGAACTTTTTTGTGCGCCATCTCATTCGTATCGCAGTAAGGGCAGTCCATATTGCAGCCGATCAAGCGGATGAACAGCTGGCGGCAGCCCACGTACCTGCCTTCGCCCTGAATCGAGGAAAAAATTTCCGAAATGCCTGTCCTCATTTGCGATAGACCACAGCCGCTTTAGGCGATTCCCATACCTTGACGTACTTTAGCTCACAGCTAGTCTTAAATACTTCATCAAATTCCAGCTGTTCATAGATGTACTTGGCGAGATTTTCCGCCGTCGGATTGATGCCGTCAAACTGCGGCAGCTCGTTCAAATACTGATGGTCCATAGCATCGAGCACATTCATCAACGCAGCCTTCAGCGTCTTAAAATCTGCCACCATGCCGATTTCATCGAGCGTTTCCCCTTCCACCGAGATTTCCACCGTCCAGCTGTGCCCGTGCAGGCGGCTGCACTTGCCGTTGTAGCCGTCGAGGCGGTGAGCCGCTTCAAAAGCACCGTTTACTACTAATTCAAACAAAATACTTCCTCCTCTATCCAATGAAAAAATACATCTAATTAACACATAACAGATTATAACATAAATTTCTTTTTTGTGTAATCAGCTGATTTACAATCTCCCGGACGAACAATAAAAAGCTGCGGCATATAACCGCAGCCAATTATAATTATGAAGTTTTCCCTTCCAGCACGCGCAGTGCCGCTGTGTATATATCCGCGGTCAGCTTGTTGTCTATCATGCTAAGCTGCATATTGCTGCCGAGATCGACGCACGTATTGCCCTGAGTATCGAGCAGATACCGCTGCGGCGTGCAGTAATACCTGCCGTCGCTCGTGAACATATAGAGCTTCCACTCCGACGCAGCAGCTTCCATGCCCGCAGTGCTGTGCAGATCGCTCAAAAACGCTTCATCGGTGAACTGCTCCTCAACCGCCGCCAGCAGATAGCGTGCCTCTCCCCTGCTCAGTATCTGCACCGTATCGGGCAGCAGAAAGACCGTGCCCGCATCGCCCTCGCCGACCTTTTGCAGTCCGGCCTCAGCATTTGCCGTTCTGCTAGGGAAAAACAATAGGCTAAGCACAGCAGTAAATATCAATACGCTATAGAGCAGTGTATTTTCCTTTAAGATATCCATAGTTCATCCCTTTCAATATAAAGCAAGCGGCAAATACATAATTATTTGCCGCTTGACTTTCAGGTAATATAATATACTTCTGCCGCAGGTGCCCATCGGCACCGAATCTCTTCTTCGTTCAGCGTGCCGCAAAAACAGCACTCCCGAAGCGTAAATTTCCGGCCGGCCGCCGGTATATATCAAATGAAATCCACTTCAATGCCGAGCAGCTGAGCCTTGTGCGCCAGCTGTTCGCAGAAGATGTAGTAGAGCCGCCGCAGCTGCACAGTATTTTTCTGCTGCTTGTCCTCCTCCGTGAGCTTACGGCAGAGTATCCGCCTCGGCTCTAATGCGAGGACCCTTGCCGCGAGCTTGTGCAGATAGTCCAGCCGTATGCGCTCAAGCCGCAGGTGCAGCTTGTCGATGTACAGCCTTTGAGCTGTGATGTGGGAAGAATAACTGCTTTGCAGCAGCTTGCGCCGCAGCGAACGATGCTCCCGGTGCAATCTTTTTCTGAGCTTCTGAACGCCGGCGAATCCTTCCACATCCTCGCCCGTAATACTGCCGCAGCGCATGAGACATTCAGCATCAAAACTGACCTCTATTTCACCGCTGCCGCCTGCATTGAACCCGCGCTGTACCTCCACTAATAAGGATAGATAAAACCTGCCCGCGCGATACGATACAGTGCCGCTGACGACCCTGCCCCGCTCCGGCAGATAGCCGTATTCCTTGAGCCGCACCGTGCCGAACGTAGGAATCCGAACCCAGCTGCGCGCTATCTTCCAGTCAGTGGCATTGTTGCGCGGAAAATACAGCTTCACCGCCGCCCCATGCCTCGACTTGAAGCGGGGAAAACAGCTGCGGCTGTTAAAAAAATTGCTGTACGCCCTCTGCGCATTCGTCAAAGCCTTCTTGCGAGCCTTCGAGCCGCAGCCGTTTATCCAAGCATACCGGGGCTGCACTTTTATGCGGCGGTTGATGTACTTGTCAAAATCAATCGCCGTGATGAACCTGTCCTGATGCTCATCCAGCAGGCCGCGCATATACATGCGGAACAGCCTCGTATTCATATTGATATAGCTATTGTAGAGGAAGCGGCAGACACCCATATTCTGCCGCATCTTCCGCGCTTGAGCCTCAGTAGGCTTCAGCTCAGTCTTATACGACCGGTACAGCTTCCTGTCCTCTGCCATAAATCAATCAGCCATGAGCCTGCGCTTCACGCTCAGCCAGCAATTTAGCATGACGCTCAGCCTGAGCCTTCACTTCCGCATCCTTAGCAGCCTGCTTGATTTCAGCAGCCTTTATAATGCGGCGTTCAGCCTCCTTCGCATCCAGCTGCGCCTGCGTCTTGCGGCCTATCTTCCAAGTAGCACCGACACCCGCCATAACTTCATCGCCCGCTACAGAAATACTGCCGCTGAGCATGAAGTCCTGATTCGGATAGTGGAAGAAGCCCACAGCCAGAGCCGTTTCACTCTTGTACTGACCGATGCTTGCAGAGATTTCAGTAGGAGCAGCCGGATCATAGCCCATCGTATGCAGATTTGCCATAGCAGCAGCCATTGCGCCGACTTTGTCAATGCGTTCTTCAACATCGCCGAGACGTTTGTCGATATTGTCAATGCGGTTGCTGAGCTGAACATCGCGGTTGTAGCTTGCATTGTCTACATTGGTGATAGCCGTATCGAGTTTCTTGTCTGCATCGACCAAGGTTTCGGAATCTTTGATATAAGTTGTATTCGTGTAATCATCCTTGACACCATTGTCGCCGTCGCCGATTACATTATGAATACCCTTGATATCATCCTTGCTGGCAATACCGTCAACGCTGACACTGTGCGTGCTGTCGGAATACTTATCTTTATCAGTGATAGTGAGCTTGCCGCTTTCTTTATCGTAAGAAGCACCGCTTAATACATGGTCAGACAGTTTTCCGTCCAGTGTGATAGAACTGCCGTCTTTCTTATCCAAGCTGATAGTTCCGTTATCACTATTGATAGCACCGCCGGTGATGGTATTTTTATCAGCCTCAGCAGCCGTACCGCCAATGCTGTCTATCTTATTATCCAGCTTGCCGATAGCAGTAGTTGTGCTGTCTCCGTTTGCAATTTCAGTGCCTTCGACTTTATCGTATTGGAGATCGCCTACTTTATTGTCTACATCTTTAACATGATCGTCAATCTTATTGATAGCATCTACAACAGACGTATGCGTGTTATTACCGTTTTCATCCTTATTTTGCAGATTATCATTTAAATTGCCGACATCGCCGAGATCAGCAGCACTTGCCACATCTTTAATCGTAACAGTACCCTTGTCATTGCCCTTACCATCTACAAGACCCATTGAAACTTGGTTGTTTTCAACAGTATATTCGCCGGCTTTAACATGAATGTCGCTATCTGCTGCATCCTGTTTAACCTGAGCAATCTGATCTTTGAGCAAATCAACGTTTACAGCAGCTCCGCCTTCATTGATGTCAGCATAGCCGAGATTGTGAATGACTGTACCGCCTTGTTTATTGTTATACTCATCTACCTTGCCATTGCCAAGCGTGATATTAGAGTAATCAAAAGTATCACCTTTTTTATCATACTTGACATTGCCGGCATCTTCTTTAGCCCATTTTTCATCTAAGGCATTAAGCTGGCTGCCGTTTACAGCGTCTTTAGAAGTTTTGCTGATTTCACCGTCAGCTACATTCGTAATCTTGCTTCCGTCTACACTGAGACCGCCGCTGATTGTAGTGCCGTTAGCCGTAACCACAATAGATTTAGAAGAAAAATCTTCCGGATTGATAACATTGAAGCCGATTCCGGTATCAGTTATAGAAAGTGTCTTATTACCGTTAGAGATTGTCTTAATGCCTGTCAGATTTTCTTTCAGTGCTACTGTCAGCGAGCCATCTGCATTATTAGCAGTCGTAGTGATGTTTTTATCGCCTTTTACACTGATGGTTTCGCCAAGTGATTTAGTAACAGATTTACCGTTATCGTCAGTCAAGCCAAAACCGCCGCCTTGTTCAGCACTGCCCATAGCTTTCAGCTGTTCTTCAGTAGCAGCACGTCCGGCTGTAGCAAAGCCTTTATCAGTAATGTTCGTATTCGTCAAACCGATGACAGTAGACTTGCCTGCTTCACTATTTACAAGTACTTTACCGGCTGTAATCTGCTGACCTTTAATAACCGTAGTCGTCGCAGCTGCAGCACCGCCTTCAGTGTAACTAAAAATCGTTTCATCAGCTGTAACTTTTACGCTGTTATTTTTGCCTGAGCCGTTATCTACGCTGAGCGATACGCCGTCTTTGTCGACCTTGGCATCGGTATCAAAGGAATTGATATTTAATCCTGTTGAATCAAATTTGAGTGCATTATTCGTATCAGGATATACTTCTAATATTTCGGTTCTTACGCTACCGCCGTCAATTTCAGTGTAATTGCCATAGGTATCTTCAGTTCTTATTTTATCGCCTTTAATATTGGTTGTGCCATTAGAAGTTCCAAAGGTTTCACCGGAAATAGTGAGACCATTTTCGTTGAAATCAATGCTTTCGGAGCTGAACAAATCTTTTACTTTAGCAGAAATTTTGCCCGTAGTACCATCCAGATCAATGTAGCTCTTTTCTTTATCGCCAAGAACAACATGATCATCGAGATCTACAGTCAGTTCAGTGCCATCTGCTTTAGTAGTAATATTTTTGCCGCCTGCAACTTTAATGGATTCACCCAGTTTTTTATCTACTTTAGTGCCTTCATCTGCGGTCAAACCAAAGGTTTTGCCATCAATATTAGTATTAATATCGCTGACAGCAGATTGCAGCTGAGATTCAGTAGCTGCTTTGTTAGAACCTTTATAGCCGCCTTCATTAGCATCTACATTGACTTTATTAGCATCCCAAGTAGTATTAGAAAGACCTGTTATTGTCTGATCCTCTGCATGGATGACAACATTTTTATTGTCTGGATTGGAACCAATAGTAATATCGCCGCTGGTCTGGATAGTGCCTTTTGTACCGCTGATAGATACAAATTCACTATCAATATTACCAAGGATAACATCATCATTCAGATTTACTTTATAATTAAGCTGTCCGTCAGTAACAGTTTTTTCTACAGTCGTATTTTTGCCATCATCTAAAGTAGTGTGTTTAGCCGCTTCATCTGCTACATCTTTCAGCTGGCTTACATTAACTGCATCAGTATCATTTACACCAGCAGAAACATTGATGATTTTACGAGTAAGGTCATCTTTAGCTTTTGTACCATCACCTAGTAAATCACCTTTTTTATGACCAACGGATACTTCATTGGCACTATCTACAGAGCTATTTGCACCTATTGCTATAGCACCGGTTTTGCCTACGTATGAGTTGTAACCGAGTGTTACAGCTTGATTTGCCTGACTGCCGGATTGAGCTTTGAATCCGATTGCAACCGTTCCGTTAGCATTAGCTTTTGAATAATCACCTATCGCAACTGCATTATTTTTAGCTATAGCTTCTTTGCCTAATGCAACAGAGCCACCGCCAACTTCTTTAGAATTAGTGCTTTTTAGTGAGCCGTTATTTTCATCATATATTACTGCGGCATCGTTAGTTCCATCGACAGATAGAATATACTTATTAGGATCATTTTCGTCAACTGTAAATTGAACATTATCGCCTGCTTCAACGGTATACTTTTTACCATTGACTTCAATGCCTACGCTGTTTTCACTTCCCAGAGCTTTTACCGTAGAACCGGCTTTTACTGTAAATGAGTTTTCCTTCCATTCTTCTACGCTAATTTTTCCTGTCTGCGGATCTGTTGTATATTTTTTCGGTGTTTTATTCGTAAAGATAAGTTCAGCATCATTTCCGTTATAGCCATCTTTGCTGGTAATAGTGATACCGCCGGGAACGGCTTCACCGCCTTTAGGATATCCGTTCGCATCGACATCGCCCATGGTAGTCAAGCCGATGGTGCCGCCGCCTTCAACAGGTGCTATATCTATCTGCTTAATGTTTTCTTTCTGCACATTTTTGATATTCGTGTTCAATTCATCAAGCAAGCCATTGAACGTACCTACCGTCATCTGTCCGATAGTTGCCTTGGGGTCTACAATTTCAGCACCCCAGTAACTGATGTATTTTCCCTGTGTTTTATCATAAGTGGTCAGCAGTATTTCGTTATTGTAACCGTAAACTGCTCCTGTATAGATAGACTTGTCTGAATTAATAAAAATACCTGTTTCATATTTGCCGTTTACTTTTATAGAGTATAATTTAGACGGGTCTACAGCTTTTCCTTCATACTCATATAAGCCGGTTGTCGTATTCTTACTAAGTGCTACAAAATCATCGTTTTGTGCAGCTTCCCAGTTTCCTTTACCGTCTTTATCCAAGAAAAAGTATTTGCCGCCGTTGGTGCTAATGCTTTCAACCGGTGTATAGCCATTGCTGCCGCCGCCATATACACCTGCTTTAACATCGCTTATCTTATTGCCATTGTTCGTGTATATATTGGTCTGCTGTGAGCCGGATTGATAATTCTTTATGACATCATCCTGTGTGCCGCCTGTAAAGTTATCTTGCTTATAACCTTCGATAACGTATGATTTATTGGCATTCGGATAACGTTTATTTTCTACAAGCTGTGCATTATAGCCTTCACGTACCCAGTACCATTGAGATACTTTTCCATCAGAGGTAGATACCTTTGTGCTAGTGTACTTTATTTCTTTCTGCGTGCTAGGGTCTATTATCGTTATTGTCTGATTTTTATGTGCCTCAGCAAATCCATGCCCTTGACCATCTGCAAAGGCAATATACTGTCCGGGTGCGCCTGTACCTGTGATTACGCCGTCAGTATTACTTGCGCTTACTATTCCCGGTGTGCCAAACATCACTCCGCCTGCCAGCATAACCGCCGACAGGATAGAAGCCACTTTCCGGCGGCTGAGTGTACATCCTGAAGGGCTTTTGCTATGGCTTTTCGCCAGTTCAGATACTACCGTGTAACATTGCTTCGACTTGTTCCAGATTACCTTATAAATCCGATTCATAAAAATTCACTCCCTCTTATTATGTAAAGAAACTCTACACCAAAGATTTAGATTCTAGGTTTCATATGCTAATGAGAACCGATAGTTATTCTATTTAAATAACTATGCGGTTCCCACTAATGCTTGAAATACAGCTGTTGAATTATTGAGAAGGAAGCGGGATTGCCAAAATCGTGCTGAAATTAAATTACTTCTTTGCTGCTGTGTTGAGTTCGTCAAGTTTTTCTGCGATGAATTTCTGTTTGTTGGGGTATAAGTGTGCGTAGATTGTGAGTGTGGTGTTGATGTTTCTGTGTCCGAGGCGTTCTGCGATGGCTAGGGCGGAGATGCTGTGTTCTATGAGCATTGAGGCGTGGGAATGGCGGAAGTCATGGAGGCGGATGGGGCTTAGCCCTATGCGGCGGCAGGTGTTTTTTACGCATCTTGCAAGTCTTGCCGGCTGTATCTTGAACATGAAATCGGACGGGGAGATGCTGTGGTGCTCGATGTGCTGTCTGATTATGCAGGCTAGGAATTTGGGGATGTTGATGGTACGGCGGCTGGATTTTGTCTTGGGTGTGCCGAGGGTCTGTCTTCCTTTGACGAATACGAGGTTGCGTTCGATGCTGACGCGGCAGTTTTCAAGGTCGAAGTCTGTCGGGCGCAGTGCTAACATTTCACCGCGGCGCATTCCTGTCCAGAACAATAGCTGCAAGGCGGCGTATTCTACCGAATGTTCATCGAGCTTTGAGATGAAGGCGTTGAACTCATCGAGTGTCCAGAAGCTGACTTTGCGCTGTTCGCTGCTGCCGAGGGCATCGCAGAGCTTTACGGGATTTTGGCGCAGATTGCAGTATTTGACGGCGAAGCTGAACATGGCGGAGAGCTGGGCGTTGATCATGTGCAGGTAGGAGGCGGACAGGGTGTTTTCGTTAGAGATCTGTTCTTGCCAGCGGCGGATGTGGCGGGGCTTGATTTCGCTTAGCTTCATATCGCAGAAGTGGGGCAAGAAGAAGCGGCGGATTATACATTCTTTGGCGGAGTTGGTGGAGATTTTGTGGCGGGAGCGGCAGTGGTCGAGGTAGATTGCGGCAAAGTCAGCAAATTTCATACTGCACTGTTCAGCGGCGGTGGCGAGGAAATCCTGTTCAAACTGCAATGCGTCTTTTTTGGTGGAAAAGCCTTCTTTTTTCTTTCTGCGCTTTGTTCCTTTCCAGTCAATGTAGTAGAAAGTGGCATACCATGAGTTTGTCTTGAGGTTTTTCTTCACTGACATAATTAGGCTCCTTTCAGGATTTATAATTGACTTGCAGCACCTAAAGCTGACAAGAATACGCCTAAATATGATTTGAATTCGGTCTGCCTACATTGTACCAAGATTGTACCGGAAAAATTTTTTCAGCGCGTTTTTGACTGAAATCATATGCAAATACAGTCTTTTAGGGCGGGTTTGAAAAGGGCTGTAAAAGAATTTGCAAAAAATTTGCAGTTGTGGTATAGTTTAAGCATGAGGAGATAATTCTCATAGGTTAAATT
>CATYZV010000011.1 GCA_958415865.1 uncultured Selenomonadaceae bacterium | reverse complement strand
TTCCTATAGCCCGTCCCATCCTCACAGCATAGAATCTCATTTATGTACCCCACCACCCTTCGAAATTAATTATAACATATATACTGCTAATTCTCTATATAGAAAACTTCCTTTGATACAAAAAGACACCTGCCAGCACTGTAACTGCAAGCAGGTGTCTTTTTTATTTTCAAAACTATATTAAGCTTTCATTACGGCTTCTTTCATCTTCTTGACATAATCATAAACAGGCTGTTCTGCGTCGCCTGCGTACTTATCGAGGATTTTTATGATGGCACTGCCGACGATGACTCCGTCGGCTATTGCTGCCATTTTCTGTGCTTGTTCGGGTGTGGATATGCCAAAGCCGATGGCTGTGGGCACGTCGGTGTATTTGCGGATGGTGGAAACGATGCTGTTGAGGTCGGTTTTGATCTCGCTGCGCACGCCTGTTACGCCGAGGGAGGATACGCAGTAGATGAAGCCTTGTGCTTCTTTGGCTATCATGCCGATGCGGTTTTCTGAGGTGGGGGCTATGAGGGAGACTACTTCTACATCGTGGGCATTGGCGGAGCCTAGCAGTTCGTCTTTTTCTTCAAAGGGCATATCGGGTACGATTACGCCGCAGATGCCTACCTCTTTGCATTTGGTGAAGAATTTGTCTTTGCCGTAGACGTAGATGGGGTTTATATAGGTCATCAGCACGAGTGGAATGTCTACTTTATCGCGGATAGCAGCTACCATGTCGAAGATGCCGTCAGTGGTGGTGCCGCCGTCAAGTGCTTTTTTGCTGGCTGCCTGGATTACCTGCCCTTCGGCGACGGGGTCGGAGAAGGGAATGCCTATTTCTATGAGGTCGGCTCCTGCTTTTGCCATGGATACGATGTATCTGCCGGTGGCATCTAGGTTGGGAACGCCTGCCAGTATGAAGGGGATAAATGCCTTGCCGTTTTTGAATGCGTCTTGTATTTTAATCGTCATTGATGTTCACTCCTCTGTATCTTGCCATTGCTGCTACGTCTTTGTCTCCGCGGCCGGACAGGCAGATGATGATTATCTTGTCTTTGTCCATCTTGGGCGCAATTTTAATAGCATGAGCTACAGCGTGCGCGCTTTCAATGGCGGGAATAATTCCTTCTGTTTTGGAGAGGTATTCAAATGCGTCGACTGCTTCGTCGTCGGTTACGGGCACGTACTGCGCTCTGCCGATATCGTGGAGATAAGAGTGTTCCGGGCCAATGCCGGGGTAGTCAAGTCCGGCGGAAATGGAGTAAACGGGGGCTATCTGGCCGTATTTGTCCTGGCAGAAATACGATTTCATGCCGTGGAAAATGCCTTCTGTGCCGGTGGAAATTGTAGCAGCAGTATCTTTTGTATCTATGCCTCTGCCTGCTGCTTCACAGCCGATCAGCTGTACATCTTTATCGGGGATGAAATTGTAGAACATGCCGATAGCATTGCTGCCACCGCCTACGCAGGCCATTACTACATCGGGCAGCCTGCCTTCAGCCTCGAGTATCTGCTGTCTTGCTTCGCGGCTGATGATGGATTGGAAATCTCTTACTATGTTCGGGAACGGATACGGGCCTACAGCAGAGCCGAGCACGTAATGCGTGTCGTCAATGCGGCGAGTCCATTCGCGCAGTGTTTCGTTTACGGCATCTTTGAGCGTCTGAGTGCCGGTGGTTACGGCGTGTACTTTTGCGCCCAAGAGTTCCATGCGGTAAACATTCAATCTCTGGCGGTCGGTGTCTTCTTTGCCCATGAAGATTTCACATTCCATGTCCATCAGTGCGGCAGCCGTCGCTGTTGCTACACCGTGCTGGCCTGCGCCTGTTTCAGCGATGACGCGTTTTTTGCCCATGTACTTGGCGAGCAGCACTTGGCCCAGCGCGTTGTTTATCTTGTGTGCGCCGGTGTGATTCAGATCTTCGCGTTTAAAGTATATCTTTGCTCCGCCGAGGTCTTTCGTCATTTTTTCAGCGTAGTATAAAAGCGAAGGTCTTCCTGTATAATTCTTGTGCAGTTCATTTAACTCACTTACGAATTTGGGATCGTCTTTATATTTATTGTAGGCTTCTTCCAGCTCAATTACTGCATTCATCAGCGTTTCGGGAATGTATTGGCCGCCGTGAATACCGAAGTGGGCTTTTTTATTTGCTGTTGCTGTACTCATTGTATTGCACCTTTCTATTTAAAATTAATTCAATCATTGTACCTTGCGAATGGTCATCATGATGTTTCGGATCTTTTCTTTATCTTTGACGAAATCTGTTTCAATGCCGCTCGATATATCCACTCCGTAAGGCTTGCAGGTGCGGATGGCACGGGCTACGTTTTTGATATTTAGTCCTCCTGCCAGCATGAAAGGACGCTTCACGCCGCGCAGCAGCTTCCAGTTGAACGATTTTCCCGTACCGCCGCTCTGATCGGGATCGTAGGCATCGAACAGCAGCATATCTGCCGAGCTATTGCACCATCGCTTTACGTCCTCTGCTGATTTGACGCGGACGGCTTTCCAGACGGGCACGCCGGTCAGCTCTTTTATCTGCTGTATCATGGCTTCGTCTTCATCTCCGTGCAGCTGCACTATATCCAGCGGTACATTGCGCACGAGGTTTGCTATGACGGCAGGCTGTTCATCGACGAATACGCCGACTTTTTTTATATAGGGGCTGGCGTACGTTGCCAGTTCTTCTGCCTGAGCTCCGTTGACGTAGCGGCGGCTCGTTCCGGCAAAGATAAAGCCCATGTAATCCGGCTGATAGTCATTTAAATAGCGCACATCCTGCATACGCCTGATGCCGCACAGCTTTATCTGAGTTCTGCCGGCTGCACCGTACAGATCGTGCAGTGCCATGACCTTATCTGAAGCGCGCATGAGTGTTTCGCCTATTAGAGCGGCGTTGACATCGGCATCGCGCAGCTTTTGGATATCTTCAGCCGTCTTCATGCCGCTTTCCGACACAAAGATTATATCTTTGGGAACCAGAGAGCGCAAGCGCAGGCTGTTTGCTTCATCGACGGTGAAGTTCTTTAAATTGCGGTTGTTGACCCCGATGATGCGTGCGCCGCAGTCTATAGCCATCTTTATTTCATTTTCATCATGTGCTTCAACTAAGCAGGAAAGACCCAAGCTGTCTGCCAGTTTCCGATAGTTTTGCAGCTGATCGGCGGTCAGTATGGCGCAGATTAGGAGAATTGCCGAGGCTCCCAGTATTTTTGCTTCGTAAATCTGATATTCGTCTATGGTGAAATCCTTGCGCAGTACAGGGATATCGACGGCTTCTGCTATTTCTTTCAGGTACTTGTCTGAGCCTAGGAAATAATACGGTTCAGTCAGTACAGAAATGGCACTTGCTCCGGCTATTTCGTATTCTTTTGCTATGTCCAGATAAGGAAAATGCTGTGCGATAACGCCTTTAGAAGGCGAGGCTTTCTTCACTTCGCAGATAAAGTTTATATCCTGCGCGCGCAGTGCTTTTTCAAAAGGAAAGCCTGTATCGGCAGGCAGCGCGAGAGCTTCGCGCTTTACCTGTTCCAGAGGCTTTTGAGCTTTTTGTTCATCGACGCGCACGCGCGTCCTAGCTGCAATTTCATCTAATATCACTTGCTGCACCTCATCAGACTTCATTTGAATACTTGACGAACTCATCCAGTTTCTGTGCTGCTTTGCCGGAGTCGATGAGATCTGCTGCCAGTTTGATGCCGTCGGCGATGCTCAGTTCAGGTTTGGCAAGATGCAGGCTCATGCCGGCATTCAAGAGCACGGCATTGCGCTTGCCGCCCGTTTCTCTGCCTGCGAGGATATCGCGCGTTATCTGCGCATTGAGCATCTTGTCGCCGCCGACGAGTTCTGCTTTATCTGCATACGCCATGCCGTAATCCTGCGGGTCGAGCGTATACGTTGTGAATTTTCTGTTGTCGATTTCACAGACGAGCGTCTTGGTGCAGGCGGTTATTTCATCGAGACCGTCATTGCCATGCACTACTGCACCGCGCTTTACGCCGAGATTGGAGAGTACTTTTGCCAGCGGTTCTACAAGAGCTTCATCGTATACGCCCATGAGCTGTATCGTCGCGCCGGCAGGATTGGCAAGCGGGCCGAGGATGTTGAATATGGTGCGTATGCCCAGTTCACGGCGCACCGGAGCAGCGTATTTCATAGAACTGTGGTAAACCGGTGCGAACATGAAGCAGATGCCCGCTTTTTTGATCATTTCGGCATCTTTAGCAGCATCGAGATTTAAGTTTACGCCAAGTGCTTCGAGGCAGTCAGCTGCGCCGCATTTGCTCGATACGCTGCGGTTGCCGTGCTTTGCCACTGCAACTCCGCCTGCTGCTACGACGATGCCTGCCGTGGTGGAGATATTGAAGGTATTGGCTTCATCGCCGCCCGTGCCGACTATTTCCAGCACATCGCAGTCATGCTGCACCATTGTGCATTTTTCGCGCATCACCTGTGCTGAAGCCGTGATTTCGTCGATCGTTTCGCCTTTGAGACGCAGTGCCGACAAGAAACCGCCGATCTGTGCATTCGTTGCTTCGCCGCTCATGATTTCATTCATAGCCTGCTTTGCCATGTCAAAGCTGAGGTCTTTGCCGTTTACCAATTCGTATATAGCATCTTTTATCATCGATATCCCCGCCTGTCTGTTGTATTTTAAATCGAGAAAATTTTTCAGTATGATTCTGCCCTGCGGTGTCAAAATAGATTCCGGATGAAACTGCAAGCCGTAGACCGGGTATTTGGCGTGCTGCAGTGCCATTACTTCGCCGTCGTCTGTCTGTGCCGTTACGATCAGTTCAGCCGGCACTGTATCGGCGATAACTGCCAGTGAATGGTAGCGCGCACCGTCAAATTCACTGCCCATGCCCTCCAAGAGCGGCGACTTGTGTACTACCTTGATTCGGCTCTGCTTGCCGTGCATTATCGACTTGGCGTAAGAAACAGTCGCTCCGAACACTTCTGCAATGGCCTGATGACCTAAGCATACGCCTAAGATAGGTATTTTATCTTTAAAATATCGGATGACCGCTTCGCATACGCCGGAGTCGCACGGGCGGCCGGGGCCGGGAGAGAGGATGATCTTATCAGGGTGGAGTGCTTCTATTTCCTTTACGGTCAATTCATCGTTGCGGATGACTTTTATGTCAGGATTGAGTGAGCCGATCAGCTGATACAGATTGTAAGAAAAGCTGTCGTAATTATCAATCAGCAATATCATAATCATTTACCCCCTGAGCTCTAGTAATTGCCACTATCATCGACTTAGCCTTATTGATACATTCCTGATTTTCGTGTTCCGGCACGCTGTCTTTTACCACGCCGCCGCCGGTGCGGACGTATACTTTGCCTTTTTTTGCCACTGCCATGCGGATGCCTATGCACACATCCATATTGCCGGAGAAGTCGAGGTAGCCGACAGCACCGCCATAGATGCCGCGCGGACTGCGTTCCAGCTCGTGCAGAATCTCAATCGCTCTTATCTTGGGCGCACCAGAGAGCGTGCCTGCCGGCAGCGTCGCTGAAATAGCATCGAGTGCATCGTACTCCGGCTTTATCTTGCCGGTAACGGTGGAGCATATGTGCATGACGTGCGAAAAGCGTTCTATCACATGCAGTGCTTCTACTTTGACTGAACCGAATTCGCTTATTCTGCCCAGGTCATTGCGTCCCAGATCGACGAGCATATTGTGTTCTGCCAATTCCTTTTCATCGTGCAGCAGCTTCTTTTCCAATGCGATATCTTCTTCGGGTGTCCTGCCGCGCGGCTCCGTGCCTGCGATAGGGAATGTCATCAGCTTGTCGCCTTGCAGCTTTACGAGCGTTTCCGGAGAAGCTCCGGTCAATTCCATATGGCGGCCGCTCAGATAGAACATATACGGAGAAGGATTGAGCGTGCGCAGTACGCGATAAGCATTGAGCAGGCTGCCTTTGAAGTCGGCTTCGCGGCGATTGGACGGCACCGCCTGAAAGATGTCGCCTTCTTTGATGTAATGCTGCGTCTTTCTGACGACATCACAGTATTCCTGAGCTGTAAACTCTGCTCTAAAATCGGACAGCAGCTCGCCCTTTTCAATTTTGCACGGCTTTCCGTGTGCTACGAGGTCAGCCAATTCATCTAATTCGCGCTGCGCCTTATTGTAATTGTGCTCTAAGTCATCTGTGCGGATGTTGACTATCAGCACGATTTTTTTCTTGTAATGGTCGAATGCAATCACCTTGTCGAACAGCATCAAGTCCACATCATTGACGGAAGAATCGTCTTCTTCATCGATAAAATTGAGGCGCGGTTCGCTGTAGCGTATGTATTCATAAGCAAAGTAACCGACCAAGCCGCCGGTGAAGGTAGGCAGAAAATCGAATTTCGGGCTTTTGTATTCGCTGAGTATCTTCCTGATTTCAGCATTGGGATCGTCTGTCTTAAAAGATAAAGTCGTAGCTCCCTTGATCGTCATCTGATGGTTCTTGCACGATATTTCCAAGCTGGGATTGAATCCCAAAAAAGAGTAGCGGCCCCACTGCTCATTGTTTTCAGCACTTTCCAACAGATAAGTGTGTGAGCTGACAGTCTTCAATGCTCTGAGCACGGCTATCGGCGTGCGCACATCCGAGAATATTTCCTTGCAGACAGGCACTATATCGTATTTGCTTGCATACTGTTTCAAATCGTCTAAGCTAGGTTTGTACATTTATTCTTCCTCCCTGCCGAACATCACTGTCAAGCCCACACTGCAGAGCATCTGCGCGGCCTTGTACAAATAAGGCTGTGCGCAGGTCTCAGGCACAATATACGTAGGAATATCATTTATCTTCGTTTTAAAATTTTTCATGATGCAGGGCCTCCTTTGGTATCCTTAAACTAAAAATACCCGCCCTCGATGTCTAAAACTGCACTTAAATGCAGCTGCTTTGACATCAAGGACGGGTATATATCACAACGGCATAAAGCCGCTTTACTTCATATAAACTCGCGGTACCACCTTGTTTGGATTGCTCCCTCTTTATAGGATACTGTCATATCCCTCGCCGTTAACGCCGACGCTGCGTTGCAGAATACTTGGCAGGCTGTGCCCATCCGTTGACCGCACCCTCAGTGGTCCATTTAATACGCTGCGTACTGCGGAACTTTCAGCACCGTCCGCTCTCTGTAAGTGCATCTCGTATTTTTATCTCCACCTCATAAGTTTAAAAGGCAGGTATTGAATTTTTCAAATCATTTTCTCATATTATTGCACACGGAAAAATAAATGTCAATGTTTTTTTGTAAACTTTACATTTATTTCATGTAAAATACTTAATTTGTTAAGTCGATTACATTGCTTGCACAGACTGTTTTAGATTGAAATGAGTCCTCATGCTGTGTATAATCTATTTAGAAATAGCAATAGATGGAGCATAGAGATTATGAACGAAGATAAATGGCAGCGCACTGTTGCAAGAAGGCGTGCTGCACGGCGCAGGCAGCAGCGCATCGGCTGTTTTATGCTGCTGATTTTAATTATCGCCGTTATTGCCGGAATCGGCAGTTATTTGTACTATCGGCATACACACTCGCCGGAATACACATTGAATGAGCTTAAAACCGCATTTGAAGAGCGTGATGTAGATACGATTCACAAATACGTGGATTTTAAGACGCTCCTGCCGCCCAATTACAAGATATTGACAGAAGATATCTTTGCCAACGATAAGATTTACAGCGAGCAGGAGCATACTATCTACAAGAATTTTTACGCGACGATTGAACCGATACTGACAGAGGGCACGGTATCTGCCATAGACAAGTACATCCAGACGGGCAGCTGGCAGAAGTTCGGCACTGACTCCATGCTGCAGGGCCGCCAGCTCGGCATCGACTACACTGAATTGATCAATCGCTCGCTGCTGTTCAATACCTCTTTTAAAGAGATAAAATCCATAGAAAAAACGGACGACGGCACAGCTTCTGCTGTGATGGCAGTGGCTGACAAATACACCGATACGGGCTTTGATCTGCAGCTGAATATGACTCAGGGTGATGACGGTGTATGGCGCATTACGGGCATCAGCAATTATCAGGAATATTTGCAGCAGATCTCTGATTTATACCGCACGGATATCCGGACGTATCTAGCCGGCACGCAGGAGGATCTTGCACACAGCAATGCGCGTTTTAAGGAACTGCAAGTGGAATTTACTGTGCTAGCAGAAGGGTTGTATGCCAATCCGTCTGACGGGCAGAAAGCACTTATCAAAGCCTTTATCGAGCAGCGCATAATTCCTGCTTATCAAGAATGGTACAACTATCTCAGCAGCAGCCAGATACCGCGCGGCGCGCGTCATCTGCATGAGCTGCGCATGGACAGTGCTTCCTACAGCATTCAGGCTTGGCAAAAATACGCTGACGGCATCAACAGCGGCAGTGCAGCAAAGCTAAATGAGGCGGCAAGACTGCATGAGCGTGCTATGGAAACGGAGCAGAAAGTAAGAGACACTATCAACGATATGCCGGCTCTGTTTATGCCTACAGTAGAATAATATCTTAGAAACTTCAAAACTTCGGAGGAAAACAGTCTAATGCTGTATACAGAAAGAGTAGAATTTATTCTCCAGCAGCTCCAGCTGGGGGCAAGCGTAAAGATCAGCGATTTATCCGAGCAGCTCCATGTATCGCTCGACACTGTGCGTCGAGATTTAAAGAGCATGGAGCAGTCGGGCCTTATAAAATACGTGCGCGGCGGAGCGTGCCTGCCGGAAACACTGGCCGCGATATCACACTTCAGCGGGCGGGAGATACTACGCCTCAATGAAAAACGGCAGGCGGCATTAAAGGCACTCCGCTTCATCCGCCCCGGCATGGTCATAGCACTCAATTCCGGTACGACGACTACCGTACTGGCACAGGAACTAATCAAGCGTTTTTCGGATTTGACCGTCATCACTAACAATCTAGCCGCAGCTTCCGTGCTGATGCAGAATACCTCGCTCCACACCATACTTGTCGGTGGAACTCTCGACCCGATGGAACGCTCCACTTACGGGCACACGTGTGAAACTGAATTTGCCGGCTATAATTTGGACTGCGCATTCCTTTCCATAAATGCCGTAAATGATACGATGGGCTACACTGATTTCCGTTTCTTTGAAATCGGTGTCATGCAGGTATTGGCTGCTCATGCCAAACAAGTTGTCGCAGTGATGGATTCAGGCAAGCTCAACAAGCAGTCTAAAAAGCAGATCTTTCCGCTAAGTGCCGTCGATATCCTCGTAATGGACGACGGAGTTTCCGAAAAAGAGAAAAAACGGTATAAAAATTTAGGTGTGCTAATTGAATAGAAAGCATATAAAAAGCTGTGAACAATAGCATCACTTATTTGTTCACAGCCTTTTTTATTATAATATCGCTTTTGTTAAAGCAGGATTAAGTCTTTGTAAAATGATGATAAGAAGCATTGCCTTAGCAGTATATAAAGTTTATAATGCAGTTAAACAGCAAATTAAAGCATAAATTAATATTTTATACAGCATTAGGAGGCAATTTATAATGAATAAATTCTATAATCCTGTCCGTACTTTCCAAGGATACGGCAGTTTGAAGCAGCTGCCGGCACTTGCTAAGGAAGTGGCAGAAAACGGCAAAAAAGTTCTGCTGCTTGTCTGGAATAAGCAGGTACTGAACAATCCGCATCTGCAGGCATTTCAAAATGACAGCAGCCTTTCTGTCATCACGGAAGAATTTACCGCTTCCAACCCTGAGATAAGCCAGCTCTGGAAGATGTACGAAAAAACGAAAGCTCTGAACATCGGTTTAGTTGCAGCCGTCGGCGGCGGCTCGGTCATGGACGTGGGCAAATCGCTCTGCTGCCTCTACCATCAAGATATAGCTGACGAAGAGTCGCTGCGCCGCATGATAGCTGAAAAATCCTACGGCGATCCGGTCTGCCGCTGGATCGGCATACCTACGACGGCAGGCACGGGCAGTGAAGTAACCTGCTGGGCAACTATATGGGACAGCCCCAACAACAAGAAATACTCCGTAGATACGCAGAGCAATTTCGCTTACGCCGCTATCGTAGATCCGCAGCTGGCCTGCACAATGCCTATTAAGCTCGCCGTATCCTCCGCACTCGACGCTGCTGCTCATGCAACCGAAAGCTACTGGGCCAAAGCGAGCAATACCGTATCGAGAGCACTTGCTTTAGAAGCTATCCGCATCATAATGGGCAATATAGATCTCCTGTTTGATGAACAGACGCTGCACGAAGGACATGATCAAATGGCAAAAGGCAGTATGCTGGCAGGGCTTGCCTTCAGCAATACGCGCACGACAGCATGCCATTCGATTTCTTATCCGCTGACAATGCACTGCCATATTCCGCACGGCGCAGCAGTCAGCATGCTGCTCGGCTCCGTGATGAAATTGAATCAAAGTGCCATTCCCGATCTGCCGCTTTTATTGACCGCTTACGGTGTAAACAGCATAGACGAAGTGGGCGAAAGAATCAATGCTCTTTTGGACAGAGCAGGCTATCCTATCAATCTGCGAGGCTGGGGAGCAGAACCTTCTTTAATCCCGTTTTTGGCTGCGCACAGCATCACCAAAGGACGTGCCGACAACAATCCCGTCGAAATAACGGAAGCTGTTGTAACGGATATCTTAAAGGGCATATTTTGAGTAGAGATTATATAATTATATAGAGGGAAAACGGCATCTGTTTTGTAGGTTAAGTGGTAACGTCGGAAAAACAGATGCCGTTTTCCGGCATGAACTCATATAAAATCAATACTGAAATAGCTTATTTAATAGCAAAAGCCGCATATACTCTCTGACTATCAGTCGGAAACGTATACGCGGCTTTTTTTATTTGGCTATGGCTTCAGCCAGCACCTTGTTTTCTTCATCGCTGAGCGGATATTCAGATTTTCCTTCGATTATGGGTTTTACATAGCTGCATGATTCCTGCCTGCCGAAGATGGAGGAGAATACCACGCCTGTATTGTGGTAGTCCAGCATAGCTACTGCATAGCTTAGGTCTCCGCCCATGTCCTTGAAAGCACAGAAGCGATGTACTGCTACTTTCTGGACAGAGCTTTCAAATAAGCCTCTCATGTCTTTGTAATCGCAGTCGAGCTGTTCATTTTTGGCTATCAGCTCATTTAGCTTCGCTACATTGTCGGCGATCGAAGCTTCCAGGCTCTTGCCTGTATCGCCGTTCAAGAGTTCCTGATAACGCTTTTGTGCTTTGCTGAGCTTTGACATCATCATAAATGATAAAATTATAAATACGATCAGTAGTACTGCCAGTACAATCACTATGCCGGCGAGATTATCCTGCGCCAGCTGGTTGAGTACTGCAAAATTCATAAATCATTCCTCCCGTGAAATCACTGCTGAGAATACAACAAAAGGCTGTTCTTGCTAAAACAGCCTCTTTGCCATTCATAAATCGATTTTTTATGTGTGCATTATTATACCATTTATCATATAGTGAAATCAATTTTTTTTCTGCTGCTCTGCCTGTTGTTTTCACCGGATATCAATTCTACAAGCCGCTGCAGATCGTCATCGGAGTAGAATTCTATTTCAATGCGCGATTTGCTCTTGCCTCGTTTGATGCTGACATTCGTCCCCAAAAGCTGCTTTAGGGATTGAGCGGCATCGGCTGTATACAAATCATCGCCTGCCTCTTTTGCCTTGGCTTCGAGCTGTTTTAAGGCGGCGGTATCTTTTTGCAGCTGCTTGACAAGTTTTTCCGCCTGGCGTGCCGAAAGCTGCTTGTCTGCTATCAGATGTGCTGCCTGAGCTTGCAGTGCTTCATCTTCTAAGCCTAATAACGGCTTTGCCTGTCCCATGCTCAGCGTATTTTTGCACAGCATCTGCAAAACCGGTTCAGCTAGATTTAACAGCCGCAGGATATTAGTTATATGTGAACGGCTCTTGCCGACTTTCTGTGCTATGCTCTCCTGCGTCATGCTGAATTTGTCGAGCAATATGCGGTATGCTCTAGCTTCTTCCACCACATTTAAATCACTGCGCTGCAAATTTTCAATCAGCGCAATCTGCGCTGAACGCCTGTCATCGTACTGGCGCAAAATGATAGGCACCTGCTCCAAGCCCGCCAATTTTGCCGCCCGCAGCCGCCGTTCACCTGCGATAAGCTCATATCGTCTGTCATCGTTTATGCGCACTATCAGCGGCTCGATGATGCCGAATTCCTTAATCGACTTTGCCAGCTCCCATAGTTCTTCTTGGCTAAAGCTGCGGCGCGGCTGATAGGGATTAGGAAGAATCTCTCTGATATCTACGTAATCCATTTAAAAACTCCCATCTTCGCTAAAATTGTATCTTGCAAAATTGTACCTTAATTTTATCATGAATTCTATCATAGAAAAAAGCTATAACTATATATAAAAAATATTCTGCTGTGATAACAGTGTAATACGCGCTGATTTATGGTAAAATGCTGATTTAGATATAAATTTATGAAATCAAACGATAAAACAATAAAGGAAGACACATTATGCCAAAATACAATGCCCCGCTGATGTCCATCGACCCTAAGGAAACTAGGCGGTATGCCGGTCTCAACAAAGCACCGGATTTCAATAAAAAAACTATACTGGAAGCCTGCCGTGAAGTCCTCTACACCGCTGAACCCAGAGGTTCATGGGAGATATACGATTACGATGCCAAGAACGGCATTGTGCTGGCTGATAAGCCGTTTCAGCTTGAAGGCAAAAAAGTAACTAAGCATCTTTGCAAGGCGAAGAAAGTCGTCATAATGGCGGTTACCATCGGCGAATTTGTCGAAGATGAGATATCGCGCCGCTTCAAAGACGGCGATTACACTTTAGCCCTCCTGATGGATGCCGCAGCCACGACTGCCGTAGAGCAGATTGCCGACGGCATAGAAAAAGCCGTAGATCAGAAAATAGCCATGCAGGGTCTTGTGCGCCGCTGGCGTTTCAGCCCCGGCTACGGCGACTGGCCTATCGACTGCCAGCCTGAGATGCTGCGCCTTGCTAAAGCCGCTGAAATAGGCCTCGGCGTAACATCATCGCTGATGCTCAATCCCCGCAAATCAGTTACGGCTATAATCGGGCTGGTGCCCAAGGAAGACGACAATGCGCCGGATAAGCAGTCCTGCAAATTCTGCCCCAATCCGCAGTGTACCTTCCGCGCAAAGCCTTTTGAAGTGCCCGGCGACAAGACAGAAGCCTAAAGCATAAAACGAGCAATGATATGATATAAAAGATAAGACGAAAGGAAGTATCCTATGATACACATTTTTGACGGTGCCATCGGCACTATGCTGCAAAATGCCGGCATGAAGCCCGGCGAATGTCCCGAATTGCTGAACATTACTAAGCCTGAAGTCGTGCAGAGCATCCACCGCGCTTACGCTGAAGCCGGCTCTACCATCATCGAAACGAACACTTTCGGCGCATCGCGCATCAAATTAGCTGAATATGGCCTAGAGGACCGCGTGGCAGAGATAAACGCCGCTGCCGTGCAGAATGTGAAGATAGCTGCCGCAGGCAGAGCCAAAGTCGCAGGTGCTATGGGTCCTACCGGCAAATTCATCAAGCCGCTCGGCGAACTCACATTTGACGAAGACTACGATAATTACTACGAACAGGCAAAGGCATTGGCAGATGCCGGAGCCGATTACATTCTGATCGAAACGTGCATCGAGCTCCAGGAAATGCGCGCTGCACTGCTGGCCGCTAAAGATGCCTGCAATCTGCCCGTCATCTGCCAGATGAGCTACAGCGAAGACGGACGCACCGTAACGGGCACTGATCCGCAGACAGCGGCAGTCGTCCTCTCTGCTATGGGCGCGGACATCATCGGTGCCAACTGTTCGCTCGGTCCGGAACAGCTTATCCCCATAGTAAAAGAGCTGGCCGAAAATTGCACCTGCCCCATCAGCATCCAGCCTAACGCCGGTATGCCTCACCTCGTGGACGGCAAGACCGTATTCCCCATGACACCGGAGGATATGGGCAAATGGGCACCGAAGCTCATCGAAGCCGGTGCGACCTACATCGGCGGCTGCTGCGGCACCACCCCTGCGCACATCGCTGCCGTAGCCAAAGCCGTGGCCGGGCTGCCTGACCCCGTGCGCAAAGCACCCGCTCCCCATCTGGCCCTCGCCAGCCGTTCCAAGACCGTATTCATCGGCGCTGATCTGCCGACCCGCCTCATCGGCGAACGCATCAACCCCACCGGCCGCAAAAAGCTCGGCGCGGAAATCAAGAACGGTTCTTTCATCTCCGTCAAGCGCGAAGCCATCGAACAGACGCAGGCAGGAGCGGACATCCTCGACGTGAATATGGGCGTGGCCGGCATTGACCAAGCCGCCGCCATGGACAAAGCCATCACTGAAATCTCCCAGCTCGTCAGCACGCCGCTGGCCATCGACACGAGCGATGCCGCAGCTCTCGAAGCAGGACTAAAAGCATATCCCGGCCGCGCGCTCATCAATTCCGTCAGCGCAGAACCCGATAGGCTCAAGTACTTCATACCGCTCGCCAAACGCTACGGCGCAGCTATCCTCTGCCTGCCGCTGTCCGATAAAGGCATCCCAAAGACGGGTGAAAAGCGCCTTGCCCTCGCCCAGCGCATAATAAGCGAAGCCAAAGCACACGGACTAAAAGACAATGACTTCCTGCTCGACGCTCTCGTCATGACCATCGCCGCCGATGCCAATGCCTGCAACGAAGTCTTAAGCACGCTGCGCCTCTACCGTCAGCACATCGGCGCACCGGCTACGATGGGCCTCAGCAACATCTCATTCGGCCTGCCCAACCGCCCGCTGATCAACAGCACCTTCTTCACCATGTGCCTGGCCGCCGGCCTCGATGCGCCGATCATGAACCCCTACGATGAAGCGATGCAGAATGCCCTGTCCGCTTCCGCGGCACTGCTCGGCAAAGACCCCAACGGCCGCGATTACAGCCTCAATCACTCCGGCCAGAGCATCCCCGCCGCCAAAGCAAAGACGCTTAAGAGCAGCGGCGACATCATCGAAGACATTAAAAACGCCATCATCAGCGGCGAAAAAGAATCCATCGCCGACATGGTGGACAAAGCCTTAAATGACGGCCACAAGCCCAATGAAATAACCGACAAAGCACTCAGCGCGGCCATGAACGTCGTCGGCAAGGATTTCGGCGCGAAAAAGATCTTCCTGCCGCAGGTAATGCTCTCTGCCGAAGCAATGCGCGAAGCCTTCCTCAAGATAAAAGAACGCATTCCCGCCGACAGTCAGAGCAACAAAGGCACCATCGTCATCGCCACCGTCAAAGGCGACATCCACGACCTCGGCAAGAACATCGTAGCCGCCCTCCTCGAAAACAACGGCTATAAAGTCATTGACCTAGGCAAAGACGTGGACAAAGAAGAAATCATCCGCGCCGCTGAAGAAAACAACGCTGACATGATCGGCCTGTGCTCGCTCATGACTACCACCATCACCCAGATAGATGCCGTCATCGACGAACTTAAAAAGAGCCGCTTTAAAGTCAAAGTGATGATCGGCGGTGCCGTAGTAACCCAAGAATACGCCGACAACGTAGGCGCGGATGCCTATGCCGCCGACGGCGTAGAAGCAGTAGAACTGGCAAAAAAATTGATCTAACTCACTAAAACAGACCCCTAATTATTAGACGTTTGGTATAACAATTGGGGGTCAGGTTAAAAGAAGTACCTTTTTTATATTCTATGCAGCTCTTTGTCGTATAGAGACGGCAATGATTTCTGCACTTTTTGAAATTTAGAGATATACTGCTCTATTATGGTTTGAAATAGCTCTAATGCCTTGCCTCCGTCAGTACTTACCGCTAAATAAGATAGATAAAATAGCAGAAGAAGCTAAAGTAGAACAAGGGGTAAAGAAGTCAGATAATGGTGGCGTAAGAGGCCAGCATTATTGATTCAGTTATAT
>CATYZV010000010.1 GCA_958415865.1 uncultured Selenomonadaceae bacterium | reverse complement strand
ATGTCAAATATTTTACGCTCGCGTTCATAAAGAATTAATGAAGAGGCGATGGCGACGTTGAACGATTCGGCCGAACCGAGCATCGGAATGTAGATTTTCGCGTCGGCTGCGGCGAGTAGATTTTCTGAAATGCCGTTGGCTTCATTGCCCATCACTATGGCACATTTAGCAGAAAAATCAGCCTGCCACGATTTGACAGCAGTTTCGTCAAGTGCTGTAGCGTAGAGCTTCAAGCCTTTTTGCCTAGCAAAAGCGATAAGCTCTGCTTCATCTAAATCCGTTACGATCGGCAGATTAAACAGCGAACCCATAGCAGAGCGCACTGTCTTGGGCGAATAGATGTCTGCCGTTCCCTTGAGGCAGGCGATCGCATCGGCTCCGAGCGCGTCGGCTGAACGGATGATGGTGCCGAGGTTGCCAGGGTCCTGCACGCGGTCGAGGATTAAAAGGCAGCTGTCCTCTTCAATCGGCAGGGCAGAAAGTTCTGCCTGCGGCTTCTTGACAGCGAGCATGAGACCCTGCGGCGACTGCGTATCGCTGAGCTTGGCGAATATTGCTTCCGATACTTCGTATAGCGGACAGTTCAGCTGCTGCAAAAGGGGAAGAAGTTTTTCGTCGGCGGCGAGGATTTCAGCCGTAAAAAAGCACATTACAGGAGCGATATGCTTGTCTGTCTGCAATGCCATTTCCACGCTGCGCAGTCCTTCGACGAGGTAAATGCCGTGCCTGTCGCGGTATTTCTTTTGACGGAGGCTGACGGCGAGCTTGACTTTGCTGTTTTTGGCACTTTCTATGCGTTCGGGGACAAAGCTCATTTTTCCAATGCCTCCAAGCCGTTGATGCTTTCATTGCTGCCCACGACGACGACGATATCGTTTTCAAGCAGCTTTTCCGTCGGCAGCGGCGAGACGATCAAATTGTCGTGGCGTTTGATGGCGACGACGTTCAAGCCGTACTTGGCGCGGATATTCGATTCGCTCAGGCTCTTGCCGCGGATAGCCTTGGGCACGGCTATTTCCACGATGCTGAACTGCGGCGACAGCTCGATGTAGTCCATGATGTTCGTCGAAGCGAGGTTGTAGGCTACGCGGCGCGCCATGTCGCGCTCCGGTGCGACGACGCGGTTGGCACCGATTTTTTCCAGCACTTTTATCTGTAGGACGTTGCGGGCGATGGCGACGATGTAGGGCACGCCTATTTCCTTCAGCTGCAAAGTCGTCATGATGTTGGCTTCAATATCTGAGCCAATGGCGACGATTACGACATCGAAGTTCAAAATGCCCAGCGAGCGCAGTGCGTCTTCATCCGTCGTGTCAGCCTGTACGACGTGCGTTACCTCGTGGCTGAATTCCTGCACGCGCTCCATATCGCGGTCGATGGCAAGCACATCGTAGCCCATTTCGTGCAGGGCTATGGCTATATTCCTGCCGAACCTGCCCAGCCCGATCACGGCGAATTGGCGTTCACTCTGCTTTTTGCGCGAAAATACCATTGATGATTCTCCTTTGTTTAATGCTACAATTTATTTCTCCAAGTCAGGCTGTTCATGCAGTGCGTCGTGCAGATGGCGACGGCGAGCGCGTCCGCCACATCGTCGGGCTTGGGCGGCTCAGGCAGGTGCAGTATCTTCGTAACCATGTAGATTATCTGCTCTTTGGAGGCTCTGCCGTAGCCGACGACCGACTGCTTTATCTGAAGAGGCGTGCGCTCCACCAGCTCTAAATCATTTTCTGCCGCTGCCAGCAGCACTACGCCGCGTGCCTGTCCGACGGGAATAGCCGTCGTAACGTTGCGGTTGAAGAACAGCTGTTCCACGCCCATGACATCGGGCTTATACTGCTTAATTATATCGGTCAGCTCCACGTGAATTTTCTTGAGCCTGTCCTGCGGCCGCATCTTGGGACTGGTTAAAATAGCGCCGTACTCCACGGCTGTCAGGCGGCTGCCTGCCATATGCACCAGCCCGTAGCCGCAGATTGCCGTTCCGGGGTCAATGCCCAATGCTAACATTGCGTAATTCCTTTCGCTTTAGATTATGGTCCGGCCTCAAAACGAGGACAGTTCTTTTAATGCGAATTTAATTATATCTTCAGTCGAAGAGAGATTTTTTGCCTTTTTGAGCACTGACGATATTTCCGCCCGCGTGTAGCCGAGCTGCTGCAGTGCTTCGGAGGCTTCGCCGTAGGTATCGGAAGGCTCTTCGGGCGCGGAATCTATCAATATCTGTTCGTCCATGGCAGTATCGGCTACAGCTATATCACTGAATTTATCTTTTAGTTCCAGCACAAGCCGTTCAGCTGTCTTCTTGCCTATGCCGGGCGCGTTCGTCAAGAGGCTGACCTGCTTATTCTGCACAGCCCAGACGAGCTTTTCACCGGGCAGTGCCGATAGCAGCCCCATGGCTGCCTTAGGCCCTATCTTGGACACGGATATCAGCTTGCAGAATATATCGTAATCCGTCTGTTCTATGAAGCCGTACAGTAGCATCGCATCTTCGCGCACGCTCAGATACGTGTAGAGCGTAATTTCGTCTTTAAGGTGCAGGCGGCTGCGCGTAAGCGAAGTTATGAATACTCTATATCCTACGCCGTTCACGTCGATAAAGCAGCTGTCGCTCTTTAAATACGTTATTTTTCCGTGCAGATACGCTATCATTTGAACACCTTGAGCCTGTCTTCGCCCAGCGGCTCATCGTAGTCTTTGGGGCGCGGATATTCCAAAATTGAGCCGAACGGCATCTGCGAAATGAGTTTCCAACCGTCGGGCACGGAAAACATCTCCTTCATCGCTGCGTCGATATCGGGATTGTAATGCTGCAGATTGGCACCGAGGTTGATGTTGGCGAGTGCTGACCAGATATTCAGCTGTACCATACCGCAGCCCTGCAGCGACCATGAAGCGAAATTATCGGCGTACATGGCGTAAGTCTGCTTTAATTCTTCGACCATCGACTGATCTTCGTAGAATAAAATAGTGCCTTCGCCGCCGACGAAGCCGTCTATCTTTTTGTTGAGCGCATCGAGCGCGTCCTGTTTTTTCGCGAGTTTCTTGGCAAAGACCTCGCGCACGGCAGCCCATAATTCCTCATGCTTTGCGCCGAATGCCGTTATGACGTTCGTCGTCGGCATATCAAACGCCGCCGGCGTGAATTTCATCGCATCGCGGATGGCGAGCTGTATATCCGACTGTCCGTAAAATTTTCCCTTGCCCAGCTTGTAAATGCTACGCCTCTTTGCCAAATCTGCCAAAAATGTCAATGACATGATATCACCTCATCTGTATGAATTATAAAACAAGCGCAGCCGATATTTAGCTGCGCCGTAGTGAAAAAATAGATCTTATTCGTCGATTTCGTAATTGGAATAAACATTCTGCACATCGTCGTGTTCATCGAGTGCATCGATCAAAGTCTGCATTTTTTCTGCATCTTTGCCCGTGAGCTTGACAGTAGTGTCGGGAATCATGGTGATTTCGGATTCTGCCGTTTCAATGCCGTTTTCTTCCAGTGCCTTAGCGATGGCATCGAAATCTTCCGGAGCAGCGGTGATTTCAAACGATTCGTCTTCTGCCTTGAAATCTTCTGCGCCTGCTTCCAGAGCGATCATCATGAGATTTTCTTCATCGCTGTAAACTTCCTTGTCCACGATGAACAGAGCTTTCTTCTTAAACATCCAGCCTACGCAGCCCGTTTCGCCGAGGTTTCCGCCGTATTTTGAGAACAGGTGGCGGATGTCAGCAGCCGTGCGGTTGCGGTTGTCCGTCATGATGTCGAGCATTACGGCAGAACCGCCGGGGCCGTAGCCTTCGTAGTTGAGTTCTTCGTAATTGCTGCCGTCAGACGCGCCGAGACCTTTCTGGATAGCGCGGTTGATATTGTCCTTGGGGATGTTGTTCGCTTTAGCCTTGCTCAGTGCGAGCTTGAGGCGCATATTACCGACGGGGTCAGCACCGCCCATGCGTACAGCGATCGTTATTTCACGGCCTATTTTGGTGGTTACCTTGGCGCGAATAGCGTCGTTAGCACCTTTTTTTCTTTTGATATTGGCCCATTTAGAATGTCCTGACATTTTAAAAAAGCAACTCCTTGTGTATCAGTCTAAAACCTTTTTGTAAAATAATCTTTATTGAGTATATCACATACACAGCGCAAAATAAAGCCGATTTATCATAAATACAGCCGATGCAGAAAAACATCGGCTGATATACAATCGGATTTTAGCTTACGCTTTGATTATGCGGTAGAATTTCTTCTTGCCCTTGCGCACGAGCATACCTTCGCCTGCTACGTCGTCAGCCGTCAGCACTCTGTCCACATCCGTCCATTTGGCATCGCCGATAGAAACGCCGTTCTGCGCTATCAGGCGGCGGCCTGCTCCTTTGGAATCAAAGACTTTTGCCGCGGTGAGCACGTCGAGCAGCTTCTTGCCGAAATCGGCTTCCGTAACGGCGATGGTCGGAGCGTTTTCCATATTGCCCTGGCCGCCGAACAGTGCTTCTGCTGCCTGCTGTGCCTTGATGGCTTCGTCTTCGCCGTGGACGAGCTTAGTAACTTCAAAGGCGAGTATTTTCTTGGCTTCGTTGATCTGCTGGTCTTTGTAGCTGCCGAGGCGGTGTACTTCTTCCATGGGCAGGAAGGTCAAAAGTGCCAGGCATTTTTCTACGTCGCTGTCAGCAACGTTGCGCCAGTATTGGTAGAAGTCGTAAGGCGAGGTCTTGGCAGCATCGAGCCAGAGTGCGCCCTTTGCCGTCTTGCCCATCTTCTTGCCTTCGCTGTTCGTCAGCAGGTTGAACGTCATGCCGTAAGCCGGTTTTGCTTCTTTGCGGCGGATGAGCTCTACACCGGCGATGATGTTGGACCACTGGTCGTCGCCGCCCAGTTCCAGGCAGCAGCCGAACTGACGGTTGAGTTCCATGAAGTCGTACGCCTGCATTATCATGTAATTGAATTCGAGGAAGGTGAGGCCGCGTTCCAGACGCTGCTTATAACATTCAGCCGTCAGCATGCGGTTGACGGAGAAATGCGGGCCGACATCGCGCAGCAGCTCTATGTAATTGAGCTTGCGCAGCCAGTCGCCGTTGTTTATCATCAATGCTTTGCCGTCGGAAAAGTCGATGAAGCGTTCCATCTGCTTTTTGAAGCAGTTGCAGTTGTGCTCGATATCTTCGTCCGTCAGCATCTTGCGCATATCCGTTCTGCCGGAAGGGTCGCCGACCGTGCCGGTGCCGCCTCCGACGAGGCAGATGGGGCGGTGGCCCGCGCGCTGCATATGAGCCATGGCCATCATGCCGAGGAAGTGGCCTACGTGAAGGCTGTCCGCCGTCGGGTCAAAACCCATGTAAAAAGTAACTTTTTCTTCTGCTAATGCTTTTTTTAATTCTTCTTCATGCGTAACCTGCGCGATGTAGCCGCGCTCTTTCAATATATCAAATACGCTCACAAAAAATCCTCCTGTTGCTGCTATATTTATATTAAAGTCCTTTGCCCTGCTCCATGCCGGGCGCAGGCGGTAAAGGCGTTTCCTCAGCCGGTATTGCCGGCTGTCTGCTAGGCGGTTCAGGTGCAGAATTGTCCCTGCCGGGAGCTTTTTCCGGAACATTATCATCTCTATTCGGAAGTTCGCGTTCTTCTACTATGCCCTTATCCTCTGATTTTTCCTCCGGAGTTTCTTCCGCTTCCGTGCTGTGCTTTGTACCTACGCTGCTGACAGGGTTGTCGACAGAGGTGTCTGCATTGCCGAAGTTCTTAGCCGGTCCCGTCAGAGCCGCGCTCATGAAGTTGCGCCAGATAGAGGCAGGCACGGTGCCGCCGGTAACTCCGGGCATGACATCGTTGTTGTCGCAGCCCATCCAGACGACGGCGGCGAGGTCAGGCGTGTAGCCTGCAAACCATGCGTCCTGGTAGTTGTCCGTCGTGCCGGTCTTGCCTGCTGCCGGGCGGCTGAGCTTTGCTCCGGTGCCCGTGCCGCGCTGTACTACGTCCTGAAGCATATCAGTCAGAAGCGATGCCGTGCGCTCGGATATCACTTGCTTGGGTTCTGCTTTGTGCTCGTAGATGACCTTGCCCTTGCGGTCGATGACCTTGACGATAGCCGTGGGCTTGATGTACTTGCCTTCGTTGGCAAAGGCAGCGTACGCTCCCGCCATGTCGAGCACGGTAACGCCCTGTGTCAGGCCGCCGATGGAAGCGGCGAGATTGTTGTCATTTGCCTTGCCCTTGTCTGTAACGAGCGTTGAGATACCGAGGTCCTGCGCCGTCTTTATCACCTTGTCCATGCCCACTTCTTCAGCGAAGCGGATGGTCGGCACGTTTAGGGAATTTATAGCCGTCTGGCGCATCGTAACAGTGCCGCGGAAGGTGCGGTCGTAGTTCTGCGGCTTCCAGCCGCCGAGTTCAAACGGCTTGTCAGCGACTGTCGTGTCCGGTGTCATCTTGTTTTCCAAGGCCGTGGCAAAGGTGAACGGCTTGAACGAGGAACCGGGCTGGCGCGTAGCGAGCACGGCGCGGTTGAACTGGTCATTGCCCCTGCCGCCGACCATTGCCTTGATGTAGCCGGTAGAAGGCTCTACTGCCACGAGTGCGCCCTGAGGCTGCTTCAGCCCGTTGTCGTCGGTGTAGTAAGCAGGCAGAGTTTCATTGACAGCCTTTTCCGCTGCTTTCTGCATATTCATATCGAGTGATACGTATATTTTCAAGCCTTCTTTGTAAACAGCATCAGCACCGAACTTGTCGATCATCTCCTGCGTAACGTAGTCGATGAAGTACGAAGCAGTCGTGTCAGTTTCGCTGTCCTTGGGATTTACGAGCCGCAGTGCCTCAGCCTTCGTCTTTGCCGCCGTGCCTGCGTCGATGTAATTGTACTTGACCATCTGGTCGAGCACTTCTCCCTTGCGTTCGTTGGCTGCGGCTAAGTTATTGAGCGGCGAATAGTAGTTCGGGCTGCGCGGTATGCCCGCCAGCATAGCACATTCTGACAGGTCGAGCTGGCTGACATCCTTGCCGAAATACGTCTGTGCCGCAGCTTCTACGCCGTACGCGCCTCGGCCGAAGTATATCTGATTCAGGTACATTTCAAGGATTTCATCCTTCGTGTACTCGCGTTCAAGGCGCAGGGCGATGAAGATTTCCTGCACTTTGCGCTTTATCGTGCGGTCCTGCGACAAAAAAGCATTTTTTGCCAGCTGCTGCGTTATCGTGCTGCCGCCTTCGGCGACTTCGCCGCTGACGAAATTGGAATAAACGGCGCGGAAAATGCCGCGAATATCTATGCCGTTGTGATCGTAAAAGCGGTTGTCTTCAACTGCTATGAAGGCATTTTGAAGATTCTTGGGAATCTTGTCGAGCGTTACGATGGTCCTGTTTTCCGTAGCGTGTATATTCGTTATGAGATTGCCGTTCATATCGAGAATCTGCGACGATGCAGGAGGATGTATGTCCGATACATCTTTATCCCCGTCGATGCCGATGGCAAGAAGTCCACAGCCGACACCGAGCACTGCCACTGCCAGCACTATGATCACTGAAATAATGAATTTCTTCAGCCCGCCGGCTTTAGACTTTCCCGGCTTTTTGCCGGCTCGGGGCTGTTTATTGTCCTTAGCAGGCTTATTGTCCATATGCTCACCTCAAATATATGATCTGTTTCTGTTTATTGCACTTCTATATATTTTAACACAAACGGTCGGAATATGGCTATAAGCTGCACTTATTTTAATTTCACAGCCGTAACGCCGCTGCCGCCTTCATCCATGTCGCCGAGCGTGTAGCTCAGGACACTGCGGTGGTGCTTTAAGTATTCCTGCAAGCCTTTTCTGAGTGCGCCCGTGCCCTTGCCGTGGATTATCAGCACGCGCGGCAGCCCGGCGATGACTGCATCGTCGAGGTATTTGCCCACGACTTCTTCTGCTTCGTCTATCGTCATGCCGCGCACGTCGATTTCAGGGTGCATCTGCGCGACTTTTGCCACGAGATTGAAGCCGCCCGCTTTTTTCGCTGAGGAGGTTTCCTGCTTTGCCTTGGGCGCGCGCGATACGAAGGAGCAGTCCTTCGCCTTGACGTTCATCTTGAGGCTGCCGAGCTGAACGGACAGCTCTTTGCCGTTTACGGCGAGCACGCTGCCCTTTTGGCGCAGCTTGTTGACGTATACGATATCGCCGGCGGCTATCGTCTTGATGTCGACGGGCTGGCCCGGCTTGTTGGGGTCAGCTCCGGGCTGGCTGACATTAGCGAGCCTGCCTTGAATCCTATGGCGGGCCGCATCTATCGTTTCTTGGCGTTTGCGGCTGCCCTGATCGCTGAACTGAGCTTTGAGTTCTTTGATGATCTCTTCGCTCTCGCGGCGGGTGCGGCGCAGAAGTGCCGCACACTGTTCTTTCGTGCGGCGCAGCGTCTGATCTTTTTTGCGGCTCATTTCCTGCTTCATTTCAGCGAGCTGTTTTTCCAGTTTTTCCACGCGCTGCTGGCGTTCTGCTATGTCGGCATTCTTCTGTTCGTAGAGCAGTTTTTCGCTCTCTAGGGTGTTCAGCACGTTTTCAAACTGCGCGTGGTCGGCTTTGATGAGCTGCTGAGCACGCAGTATCAGCGTGTCGGACAATCCGAGGCGGCGGCTGATGGCAAAGGCATTGCTGGCACCGGGCGTGCCGATCAGCAGGCGGTACGTCGGGCGCAGCGATTTGACATCGAATTCCACGCTTGCATTTTCAATTCCTGCCGTGGAATAAGCGAATGTCTTCAATTCGTTGTAATGCGTTGTGGCGACGACGGTCGCGCCTATCTGCATGAGCTTTTCGAGAATCGCCATGGCAAGTGCCGCGCCTTCTTCCGGGTCGGTGCCGGAACCTACTTCATCGAGCAGCAGCAGATCATCGGCTTCGATGCTGTCGAGGATGGAAACGATGTTGCGCATATGAGCTGAAAACGTACTGAGGCTCTGTTCAATGCTCTGCTCGTCGCCGATATCGGCATAGACATTGCCGAAGACGGATATCTCCGAGCCGGATAATACAGGAATAAAGCAGCCTGCCTGCGTCATCAGCACCAAAAGCCCCAGCGTCTTCATGCTGACCGTCTTGCCGCCCGTGTTCGGGCCGGTGATTAAAAGGGTGCGGTAGCCGTCGCCGAGCTTGATGTCAATCGGCACTACTTTGTCTTTATCTATCAGCGGATGGCGTGCCTGAAATAATTTTATTATGCCCTTGTCGTTGAGTTCCGGGCGCACGGCGTGCATAGCGCGCGCCAGCTTTGCCTTGGCGAAAGCAAAATCTATCTGTGCCATTATCTCGCAGTTCGACAGGAGAATTTCAGCATTCTTGCCCAGCTTTTCCGAGATTACGCGCAGTATGCGCTCTATTTCGCGCTTTTCATCGACGGCAAGCTGCTTGATATCGTTGTTCAAGTCGACGATAGCCATCGGCTCTATGAACAATGTCGAGCCGCTGGAGGACTGGTCGTGCACCACGCCGGGGAAATGCTGGCGGTATTCCTGCTTTATCGGTATTACGTAGCGGTCATCGCGGATCGTTACGATATTGTCCTGAAAATACTTCTGGTAGTCGCTGTTCTTCAAAATACTGTCGAGGCTGCTCTTTATGCGCCGCTGCGACGATTTGATCTCGCGGCGGATGCGCATGAGTTCCACGCTGGCACTGTCGCGCATGGAGCCGTGTTCATCGACGATATTGTCGATTTCACGTTCTAGCTGCCCCAGTATTTCAATCGACTTCGCCCATTCAGAAAACTGCGGCGCAGGCGTTTCCAATTCCTTGAAGAATTTTTTGATATTGCGCATAGCGTACATCGTGTTGAGCACGTCGAGCAGCATATGGACTTCGATGACGAGGCCCAGCCGCGTCTTTTTGAGCAGGGCGCGTATATCGTGGATGCCGCCGAACGGAGGTTCAGACGATATGAGTATATCGGCAGCTTCCGCCGTGAGGCTCAGCCGCTGCGATACCTCGTCAAACTCATTGCTCGGAACGAGCTGAGAGGCGAGTTCCTTGCCCATCGCTGAAGTCGCCATGTCGGCGAGCATATGCGTTATTTTCTTGTATGCAAGCGTCTTAAAAACTGTTTGATTCATGTATTCCCTTCTCGATAAAATTTAATTTGTTTATTCTACGCCGCGGAAGTAGTGGCCGCGCGTTATATCCTGTTCATACTTGGCTATATTGTCCGACAATAGCACGGCGGAATTTTTGCCTTCTGCCAGCACGCGGCTGTAGAGGCGGCATAATTTTTGAAGCTTTCCTTCGTTCATATACCTGCCGTCGAGGCGCACGCGGCTGATGCCGAGCCGTGCAAATTCCGGCAGATGAGCCAGCATATTTAGTTCTTTGGCGTTCAAGAGGTGCATATGACAGAATTGATCTGTTACGACCGGGAATTTTTCATTCTTGCGGTCGCAGAGCCAATAGCTGTTTTTCGTGCAGGGCTGCGAGCATCTGCCCTTGTCGAGGCCGCCGAGGAAGCTGCCCAATACGCAGTATTCCGATACCATGAGTTCCGTATTGCCGTGGACGAGGCACTCCAGCGGCAGCGGCGATGCTTTGGCGAGCATCTCGATCTGGCGGAAGTTCAGCTCCGGCGATACGACTGCACCTTCTATGCCGTAATCGCGCAGAAAAGCGAGCGTTATATCGTTGTAAGTGTTGAAGGAGTAATCAGCCCAGATGGGAAAATCGCAGTCGCGGCGCAATAAATACATCTGTGCCAGCGAATGAGCGTAGACGGCATCCGGCTGCACGCCTGCTTCCACCAGCTTGAGCAGCCAATTTTCAAATGCCGCCTGTTCGCTGTCGCGCATAATGCGCGGCGTGCCGAAAGCTATTTTCGCGCCGTTTTCGCGGCAAAGCTCAGCAGCGGTGATGTAAGCCTCGCTGCTCAGATAGCTGTGATCGTACGTATCGCCGCCAAATAGCAGCCAGTCTGCACCGCTTTCGATAGCGGCTTTTGCCTTGCCGAGTGAATCGACTGCCACGATGAGCTGCGGCGCGGAGGGTTTCAGTTTGTACAGCTGCATATCCTTCTGCCATACGCCGTCATTTACTTTTTGCAGTGCCGGGCGGGCAAATCCTGCTAGACGCTGCGCTGTCAAATCGTCCGTGAGCTGGCGGCGCACATCGTTCATTACGCTCATCGGCACGATAACGCCTTCGTCTATATCGCAGTTCAGTTCGCCGAGTTCGTAGACCGTAGTGCCTAGCCTGTTCATCTGCTTGCGCACCGCCTGTTCATCCATCGCGCGCTTCAAGGCTTTTTCCACGATGAAATCGCTGACGATTTCGCCCTTAAAGCCGTCAGCATCTATGCCCGATACCGTAAAGGGCTGTCCTAGATGAGCCGTTACGCAGAGATCGAGCTTAAAGCGGCGCACCGGTGCACCCGTCGTGAAGAACGAGCGGGCGTACGAAGTCAGCTTGGCATCGAATACTTTAAAGACGCGGTCGTGCGGATGTACGCGTGCCGGCACGGGTATGGAAACTTCCGTGCCGCCCGCCGCCGACTTTACTTCGCCGCCCTTGGTGAAGATGGTGGTCAGCGTCGTATTGACCCTGCCGCCTACCTTTACCCAGAAGTCGAGCGTATCGCCGATATTTATTTCATCGCTGAGCTTTAATACGGCACGGCGTTTCTTATCGTCGTAGCGCACGACCCTGCCGACGAGCCTGCCGCGGTTGTTGGGGCGTTTGTCGCTCATCATATTTCTGCCCTGCTTCTTTTCCAAGTAAGCTGTGGTGAAATCGCGGTTGAATATCTGCGACAGATTTTTTTCGATTGCCTCATCGTCCGCTTCAGCCTGTCCAGCGTAATAATCGTCTATCTTCTTTCTGTACGAATCGACTACGATCGAAACGTATTCCGGCTTTTTCATGCGCCCTTCGAGCTTCAGCGAAGCAACGCCTGCTTCGATCAGCTCCGGCACGAGCTTCACCGTATTCATATCGCGCGGGCTCAGCAAATATTGGCCTGCATCGCTTAGCACGTTATTGCCTTTTTTGTCCACGAGCGTGTAGGGCAGGCGGCAGGGCTGAGCACACCGCCCGCGGTTGCCGCTGCGCCCGCCTATCATGCTGCTCATAAGGCACTGCCCCGAATAGCAGACGCAGAGTGCGCCGTGGCCGAAGACCTCGATTTCCACATCGCAGCTGCGGCAGATATGGCGGATGTCCTTCAGCGTTACTTCGCGCGCCAATACGACGCGGCTGAAGCCCAGTTCCTGCAAGGCCAGCACTCCGGCTAGGTTGTTGACCGTCATCTGCGTGCTGGCGTGCAGCGGCAGATCCGGAACGACAGTGCGGGCCAGCCGCGCTGCTCCTAAATCCTGTATGAGCGCGGCATCGGCTCCCGCTTCGTACAAAAAGCGCAGGTAATCGGCAAGCTCAGCTACTTCTGCATTGTCCACCAGTGTATTGACCGTAACGTGAACTTTCACATCGCGCTGATGTGCAAATTCTATCGCCTCGCGCATTGCCGCTTCGTCAAAGTTGCTGGCGTACGCCCGCGCTCCGAACATCTTGCCGGACAGGTAAACGGCATCTGCGCCGCTTTCTACCGCCGCTTTTAACGACTCTATACTTCCGGCAGGTGCTAACAGTTCTATCAAGATTGCTTTTCCTCCAGTTATAAATTATTCACGCTGAAATTATGCTGCCGGCAGGCTCCGGCGATACAAATGATATAGAAATCAGGATAATACACAGCCGCAAAAAAATGAACGGCACAGTATCTCCGGCCGGTCTTTTTTTGCGGCATCATCCGTCTTGTCAAAATTCAATTGCTGCCTGACGACCTGTTTTCTTCCAGTATGCCCCAAAATTCATCGTAATCCTTCTTCAGGCTCATATACTGATCTGCCAGGTACATAGCAGCCATCACAGCTATTCTGTCAGGCGGCAGATAGCGGTTCTGTTTAGCTATCAGGCGCATCCGCTCATCTACCATCTGCGCCAGCTTCTGCACATAGGCAGGATCACTGACTCCCTTGAGCGGATAATCTATGCCGAATATCTGAACAGTTGTCTTGTCTGTCTGCCTGCTATCATCTTTACTCATACAATCACCCAACACATGCCTAACTGCCAGCATAATTCAAATCTATAGTAGTATACATCAACATACTAGCTATTATATACTATATGTAGGAAGTTCGCAAAATTTTTCTTGACAGATAAGCTCGAAGCTCTGCGCAGGCGGCAGTCAATTTGATTTGACAGAGCAGAGCATATTTTTTAGAATTAATGCTGTAACTCACTTTGCGAGGTCTAATTATGTTGAAATGCAAAATCCTAATTCCCTTGATGATATTCGCTGCCCTATGCGCCTATTGGATGTACTTCGTGCAGCTGCCGCCGGCAGAACCGGTGCAGCTACAGCAGCATTACAGCGAAAAAATACTGTTCGTGCCGCTCGACACGCGCCCGCAGTGCCAAAAGACGGTGATCGAAGCCGGCGCGATGGCACAGATAGAAGTCGCGACCCCGCCGAGCGAAATAATGGACTACTACACGCGCCCCGGTGATACGAAAGCCATACAGCAGTGGCTGCTCGAAAACATCGCCGCCAGCGATGGCGCGATCATATCGGTGGACCAGCTGCTGCACGGCGGTCTGCTCGCCTCGCGCGAAGCAGGCACAAAGGCGGACGAATCAAAGCAGCTGACCGATTTTCTGCGCAGGCTGAAACAGGCTGCACCCGACAAACCTCTTTATGTATTCAGCGTACTGCCGCGCATAACGCCTCCGCCCACGCTGGAGAGCGACAGCAAAAAGATCATCAAGCTGTCGCGCCTTGCCGATGAAATCAGCATATTCGGCAATAGCGATGATATAGAGCTGTTTGAAAAATTGCTCAATGACGAAGATGTCAGCCGCGCCGACTGGCAGACGTACACTGAGCTGTTCCGCCGCAACACCCAGCTAAATAAGGAATTGGTGAAGCTCGCCGATGAAGGCATAATCACACAGCTCGTCATAGGGCAGGACGACGGCGAGGACTTCGGCGTGCCCAACACGGAAAAGCGCGCGCTGGCAAATTTCTGCCATTCGCTCGGCATCAGCCGGGATAAAGTCATGCTGACGAAGGGAGCTGATGAAGTCGCGCTCTCACTGCTCGCCTCGTACACAGCACAGCATCATGGTTACGTGCCGCGCGTTTACGTCGAATACAATGACGAATCTGCCGCAGGAATGATCATGCCGTTCATGGCAGGCTCCGTAAGCTCTACCGTTCGCGAGAAATTACAGCTCGCCCATGCGCGTCAGGTTTCATCGCCCGACGAAGCTGATTTAATCCTCTACGTCTTCATCGGCGATGATGATAATCTAGCCACGCGGCGAAGTTCCGCCGCCAAGATAAAATCGTATCTGGAAGAGGGCAGAAAGCTCGCCTTAGTGGATCTCAGCTATCACTTCACCGGGCAGGAATGTGTATTCCCCCAGCTATTGCAGCAGGAAGTCCCGATAAATTCTCTGACTGCCTACGCCGGCTGGAACACCGCCAGCAATTCCATAGGCACGGCACTGGCAAATGCCGTGATCTACAACGCGGCATCATCCGGCCTGCACGGCGGTGATATGCTCTCTCTGGAAAACAGCCGCTTGGAACTGCTCTACAGCCGCATACTGGAAGATTACTACTATTTAAAAGACGTGATCGACGGCATCAACTTCACGCTGACGAGCCACGGCTACGCCAATGTAAACGACTTGGACATGGAGCACAATTACCTGTGGATGAACGATCTATTGCAAAAAGCAATGGAGCGGCGTGCCGAAGAGCTATGGCACAGCCGCTCTGCGCAGATTCCCTACGAACTGCACTCAGGGACCAATGTATATTACCTCGTGCCGCGCTACCTGCACGCCGAAACCTTTTTCCCGTGGCCGCGCACCTTTGAAATCTACATGAAGGCACGCTTCAATCTCTACAGTATAAAATAATGATTCATCGGAGGTATTACTTTGCTAGAAACCATCATAATGATATTCGGCTGCTTTGCCGGATGGCTGCTCGTAAAATTCCGCCCTGCCTTTGTCAAGGGATTTTCTTCAGCCAACAATAAATTGCAGCTCATCTGCGTAGCCTTGATAATCTTCATAATGGGCATAAACATCGGCACCATGAATGACCTCGCTGGCAAGCTCGCCTCAATGGGCCTCAAGAGCGTCGTCTTCGCCATCGTGCCGACGCTGTTTTCCGCACTGCTCGTCTACGCCCTGAGCAGAAAATTCATCGTCAGGCAAAAGTGATATATTATAGTGATATATTATAATGAAACAAATTAGCTAGAAAGGATTTTTTCAGTTGGTATACCTCGCATTGATTTCTATTTCAGCGGGCATCGCGGCAGGTTATTTTCTGCTCGGCCCCGGCCTGCACGATATATTGGGCACTGTAGCTGACTACGCATTGTATCTTTTGATGTTCTCCGTCGGCATAAGCGTCGGCATGAATGAAACAGTTCTCGCCAAATTAAAAAATTACAGCCTTACCATACTGCTGATACCGCTGGGCGTTATCATAGCTTCCGTCGCCGGCGGCTACGTCTGCGGTCTGCTTTTCGATATGCGCCTTTGCGACAGCCTGTCCGTCGGCGCGGCAATGGGCTGGTACAGCCTCTCAGGCGTAATGCTGGAAGCTCTGTCGGGAGCGGAGGCGGGCACGATTTCCTTCTTGAGCAGCTTGATGCGCGAGTTCATCGCTTTTCTAATGATTCCCGTCCTTATAAAATACCTCAATCCCTACGCAGCCATCGCCGCAGCCGGTGCCACCAGCGAGGACACGACGCTGCCGATGCTGATTCGCTACACGAGCGAAGAATACATCGTAATCTCTGTCATAAACGGTATGCTCTGTTCCGTCGCCGTGCCGATACTGATAAATTTCTTTTTCTCCATATGGGGATGAAAAAACTCCGGCTGCAATATAACAGCCGGAGTTTTACTTTGCGCTCAAAACTGATTCGTATCGGTGAATACATCGTCCCAGAAGGTGTAGATGATCACAATAGCTATCAGGAGCAGTAGAAATAAATCGCCTAACATTAGATCATTCCTTTAGCGGTTAGCGTATTTAGTTATGAATACGTGCAGGGGCTTGTACAGATTGTAGATTATGACGGCTTTGCACGGAACCAGCACGGCGGATTTCACGACGCGCCAGGAATAAAATGCCTTGGCTGCGTCGTGGTACATTATCGTGAGCCAGATGTTGTTTAAAATGCAGTCAACGCAGACGAAGACTATCAGCGTAAGGCTCAAGACGCGCTTTAGCGTTATTTCCTTCTGATAGAGAAAAGTCCCGTAGAGCCAGCCTGTCAGCACCGCGCTTAAGGTGAAGCCGGGAAAGTACATTCCGGGCATGAACAGATTGGAGCCGATAACATCGGCAAGCCCCGCCATGACGGCAGTGCGCACGCGGCCCCACATGGCGGCGTAGAGCGCGATGGGGATGAAAGCAAAGTCGATGCGGATGAACGTGGTCTGAATGGCAAAGACGTAGGTGAATAAAATGGTCAGTGCCATGAATATGCCGCCGTATACAATGGGCATGGCGGCACTGTGCTTAGACATAAAAATACCTCCCTAAATTTTGGCGTTGCCACATTTAGGAAGTAGATTCCCTTATGCAGCAGCGGGATGCAGCATCTGTACCGCAAGCAGAACTTTTCGTCCAGGCGGCAACTCCCCGTCCGCCTGACACTTAACGCACAGATACCTACTCTGCTAAATTATTTTATTGAGCATTTTTATTATAAGCTCTGAAGATTGTTTTGTCCATACAGAAAGAATCTGCCTATTATAGATATCTTTCAATGAAGGCAGA
>CATYZV010000009.1 GCA_958415865.1 uncultured Selenomonadaceae bacterium | reverse complement strand
ATATCAGCCGGGTTTTTAAGACTCTATGCAGCAGTATTATAATCCATGATAAAGATTTTACTGGATATTTTTTCTATCTTCGCCAGAATATCATCAATTCTTTCTAAAGCTGAAGATTTATAATAGATCTCACCGCATTGACTGCACTTAAAACACGGGACGTGTTCAATAATTACATAGCAATTTTTCAATTCAGCAAAATATGCAGTCGTAGATTCTATCATATTATCAGCTTTGCAGCTAAAACATCTCATGATTAGATTTCTCTGTCGTCAATAGCTGTTTCAAGGCCTATTTTTATCATATCGTCAAAGGAGCGTTCACGTTCTTCTGCCGTCGTTTCTTCGCCGGTGAAGAGATGATTGCTGACGGTGAATACGCCGAGGGCTTTGACATCGTAGCGGGCGGCGAGCATGTAGAGAGCTGCCGTTTCCATTTCCACGGCGAGGCAGCCGTATTGAATCAGTTTTTTCAAATCTACTTCTTCATCGTAGAAGCGGTCTTGGCAGTATACATTGCCGACTTTTACAGGAATGTTCATCGTCTTTGCTGCATGGTATGCTTTGCCGAGCAGGCCAAAATCAGCCAGCGGAGCGTAGTGCAGTCCTGCACCGAACGTGCGCACGACGATGCCGCTGTCGGTCGTAGTGCCCTGGGCGATCACGACATCGCGCACGTGCACATTGTCTTTGAGGCCGCCGCAGGTGCCGACGCGGATGAGCTTTTGCACTTTATAGTCGCAGATTAATTCATGAGCGTAAATGGAGATGGACGGAATGCCCATGCCCGTGCCCTGCACGGAGATCTTCTTGCCCTTGTACGTACCGGTATAGCCGTACATATTGCGGATGTGATTGTAGCAGACAGGATTTTCAAGGAATTTTTCCGCGATGTACTTAGCGCGCAGCGGGTCGCCCGGCAGCAGCACAGCATCGGCGATTTCGCCTATTTTAGCAGAAATATGGTTGCTCATAGTATAGCCTTCTTTCAGAATTTGAAATAGAATCAGTTTATACTTCTATGATATAATAGAATCAATGGAAATACAAACGGAATCAGTCTAGCTCCTTGAGGAGGTTTTTATATGGATAATTTAGCATACGATGATTATACAGATGAACCTCGCTTTGAATTGATCGACAACAAAGTCGTCATGATGTCGCCGCGGCCTAGGATAGACCACAATAGAGTCTGCACGAATATCGTAAGGGAATTCAGCACCAAGCTCAAAGGAAAAATCTGTGAAACGTTCAGCGACGGCGTGGATCTCTACTTAGACAGAAAAAATCATTTCATTCCCGATGTGATGATCGTCTGCAATCCCGCTATCGTCAAAGACTACTATATAGCAGGTGCTCCGGATTTGGTGGTGGAAGTCCTGTCGCGTTCCGCGGCTCAAAATGACAGGACCAAGAAAAAAGACGCTTATGAAGCCGCCGGAGTCAAAGAATACTGGATTGTGGATATCATGAACAAAGCCGTAGAAGTCTATCTCAATGAAAATGCGCACTTTTATCTGAGCAAGATATATTATTATTATAATGAAGTTGAAATAGCGGCGAACGATGCTTTGCCCGAAGATGATAGATATAAAATAAAGAACATTGATGACAGGATACAGCTTTCAATAGGCGATAAATTTTCGGTCGAATTGAAAGATATATTCGATAGAGTTTAAGGAGGAATCAATATGAAAATCGCTATGGCAAATGACCATGCAGGAACTTATTTAAAGAGGAAAATCAAAGCATATTTGCAGCAGGAAGGCCATGAAGTAGTGGACTTCGGCACGTATGACGACAACTCGTGCGACCTGCCCGATTTCGTCTACCCGGCAGCACTCGCCGTGGCAAAAGGCAAATGCCAGCGCGGCATCTTCGTCGACGGCGTAGGCTACGGCAGTGCGCTCATCGCCAACAAAGTCAGCGGCGTTTATGCAGCAGTCTGCCAAGACCCGTTCTGCGCCAAGCTCGCGCGCGAACACACCGACTCCAATGTGCTCTGCCTTGGCGGCAAACTGATCGGCGAGCTCATGGCGATGGAAATCGTCAAAGTCTGGATGCACACCGACGCCTTGACAGATGAAAAATACAGGCGCAGAGTGAATAAGGTAATTGAGATCAACAATAGACAGTGCATTCCCGTGGAATACGACGAAGACTGACAAAGAAACCAGCTAAAAAAGACAGCATACAATGTGCTGTCTTTTTTAATTTGGAAATATTTATTCATTGTGATAGAATATCCTTTGGGGACGATGATTCTGGTGAGTGTCGGCTGCCTCCTTGACCAAGAGGAGGTGATAGCCATGTTAGAAATCTTGCTGGATTCAGTTATAGATATTGCTTTTTTAAACGTAATATCTATCGCAGCAGCTGGCGTATTACTGCTGGCTATCGCATATTTGTTTAGAGATTAACTCCGCACAGATATAAAAAGAAGCTGACCTTATGGTACAGCGGACAGCCTCTTCTCATTTATCACAACATTTCGGAGAGGGCTGACGCGACCAAACATCAGATGAGTCCCTCTTTATAAATAATTATATCATTAAATGGGTGATATTGCAAAAGAAAAGAGATAGCATACGGTGTGCTATCTCTTTTTGTATGTGGTTATTATTTATCAGCAGCGTTCAATAGATGCGCCGAGGTATTTGTTGACGATTTCTACTGCGCAGTAGTCGCCGCACATGGAGCATGCCGTCGTGCCTTCGGCGTTTCTGGCACCGCGTTTTTCGCGTGCAACGGGCGGGTCGATGGCGAGGCTGAGCTGTTTGTCCCAGTCGAGGACTTTGCGTGCTTCTGCCATTTCGAGGTCCCATTGGCGTGCGCCGGGTACGTTTTTGACGATGTCGGCTGCGTGGGCTGCGATGCGTGTTACGATTACGCCGTCTTTTACGTCCTGTTTGTTGGGCAGGGCGAGGTGTTCAGCGGGTGTTACGTAGCAGAGGAAGTCTGCGCCGGCGGATGCTGCCATGGTGCCGCCGATGGCTGCGGTGATGTGGTCGTAGCCGGGGGCGATGTCGGTTACCAAGGGGCCGAGTACGTAGAACGGTGCTTCGTGGCAGATTTTTTTCTGCAGTTTGATGTTGGTGGCGATCTGGTCAAACGGTACGTGGCCGGGGCCTTCGACCATTACCTGTACGCCGCGGTCCCAAGCGCGTTTTACGAGTCCGCCGAGGTTTAGGAGTTCTTGCAGCTGTGCATGGTCGGTGGCATCGGCAATGCAGCCGGGGCGCAGGCTGTCGCCGAGGCTCATCGTTACGTCGTATTTGAGGCAGATGTCGAGTATATCGTCATAGCGGGTGTAGAGCGGATTTTCTTTGTGGTTGTAGAGCATCCAGCCGGTGATGAATGAACCGCCGCGGCTTACGATGTCCATGCGGCGGCCTTCGGCGCACATGCGGTCGATAGCGTCGAGCGTGATGCCGCAGTGTACGGTCATGAAGTCTGCGCCGTCTTTGGCGTGTTTTTCGATGGCGTTTAAGAGGTCGTCTTCTGTCATGTTGACGACTGCTCCGTGTTTTTTGATGGCATCGACGGTCGCCTGGTAGATGGGCACGGTGCCGACCATTACGGTGGAGTTGTCGATGATGGCGCGGCGCGATGCGTCGATGTTGTTGCCGGTGCTGAGGTCCATTACGGAATGTGCGCCTGCTGCGATGGCTGTTTCGAGTTTTTCTACTTCAGGAGCCGGGTCAGGGAAGGCACTGGATGTGCCGATGTTGGCATTTACTTTGGTGGAAAGACCTTTGCCTACGCCGTAGGGATGGAGATTTTTGTGGTTGATGTTAGCGGGAATGGCGATGGTGCCTTCTGCTACGCGCTGGCGCAGCAGTTCGATATCCATCTGTTCTTCTTTTGCTACGATGTTCATTTCGTCGGTGATTTTGCCTGCCTGTGCGGCCTGCATTTGAGTCATTGTCATGCTTTAGCCTCCGATTTTTGATATGGTTTGTGTTTAATTTTGACAAAAATAAACCGGTCTGCAAAGCTGCAAACCGGCTGTGATGCGCAATAGTCGTCTGCCACTTTCCCTACGCTGGTATTAACCAAACAGGTTCCAAGGGTCAGTTTAGTAAAACTTCTCAGCCGGACAGCTCCCCTAGTGGATTATTTTTATTATATGATAGATTTCGAGAAAATACAAGCTGATACTTGTCATCTGCTGCGCTTTCTGAAGTAATGCGGCGAGTCGCCCCAATGCCCCAGTCCAACGGTATCGCCGGCGACTGAAACGCGGCGGCTAAGGCAGCCTCGGCACTGGTCGGGATTTTCATCGATGCAGGGTTTATTGTCGTAGAGCTGGTACTGCGGCCGAAATTTAGGCAGTGTAACGATGGGCATCAGGATGTTCGCGCCTGCTTGAAGCCCCATTTCGCGGCCGAGCGGATTTAGTGCCTGCAAGGCAGTGGTAGAGGCGATGTTGACATCTTTTAGGAATAATCTCGTGGCGGCTATCATGTTGAGCGAAAGGTTGAGCCTATGCAGCCTGCCTGCGGCATCATCATTGCCTGCGGCGATGACCTGCTGTCCCAGCGGCGTATCGTGGTGAACGACGTAAGGCCCCATGCCGATCATGTCGATGTCCATATCGCGGTAGAAGATGATATCGTCGGCAAGGTCGGCAAGGCTCTGCCCCGGCAGTCCTATCATCACGCCGGTGCCCGTCTGGTAGCCGATTTTTTTGAGTGTCTTTAAGCAGCTGCGGCGCACTTGCCAAACGTGGTGCCCGTCCTGAGGGTGAAGTGTCTTATAAAGTGCCGGGCTGCTCGTTTCTATGCGCAGCAGGTAGCGGTGTGCTCCGGCTTCAAACCAGCGGCGGTAAGTTTCTTCGCTCTGCTCGCCGATGCATAGCGTGATGCCCAGCTCGCCTTGGCTGAGTTTTTTTATATCGTGCACGAGTTCTTCGATATAGCTGATGAAAGCCTCATCTTGGCGTTCGCCTGATTGGAGCGTTACCGAGCCGTACTGATGCTCATACGTCCAGCGAGCCATCTCTAATATATCTTTTTTATCCGTGTTAAAGCGTTCGACTGATTTGTTATCTCGGCGGATGCCGCAGTAGAGGCAGTTTTTGATGCAGCGGTTGGAAAATTCGATCAGCCCTCGGTAGTAGGCTACGCGGCCCACGTATTTGGCCTTGACTTCGTACGCTGCCTGATGGAACTGCCGACGTTCGTCGGGGTCAGTGATGCTCAGCAGTTCGATGAGATCGGCACGCGATAGATTTTCTTTGTTCAATATGGATGATAATGTCATACTTTTTCCTCTGTGCTCTCAATTTATGAGTAGATATAAAAAACTGCAGCGGATTGATTTGCCTGCTGCAGTTTTATCGTGCAAATATTAGATTTAAAATTAAAATGGTGCGACTGGCGTGAGTCGAACACGCGACCCTTCGCTTAGGAGGCGAATGCTCTATCCGTCTGAGCTACAGCCGCAGCTTCTGCTATATTATAGCAGATATTATTTGTTATAGCAAATTTAAGGCAGCTTATTGCAGCGGACCGCCGATAGGACCGACGGAGCCGATGGGATTGGTGCTGTTTTTTGCGGCAGGCGATACGCTGCTGTCATCTACTGTGCCTGCATTTGATGCTGCAGCGGTGGAAGGCGTTGATGCCTGCGGCTTAGCAGCTGCGGCAGAAACTGTATTTGCAGCACCGGGCTGGTAGCGCAATGCCCACGCAGCATTGGCAGCGGCATACTGTTTTATCTGGGCAAATTCAGCATCTTCGGTGCTTTCGGGGATTATGGAGTGCATGGCCTTATCCGTCTGGCTGGTCTTATCTACCCAGCCGGTATCGTAGCCCCAGTAATTATTTTTCAGCGTAGCGGCAGTCATGTTCTTGAGATTGTATTCTTTTTTCATGAAGTTGATGCTGGCTGTCTGCCCGTCGGAATTTTTGTTTTCCTGCCAGAGCCATACGAATACGCTGTCGCCTACCTGACGCAGTGTAGCTGTGTCGGCACTGCTCGTGCCGGAGCCGTTCTGCCAGAGCGTGAGCCAGCGGTCCTTGGCGATCAGGCGGCCGCCTTCGCCTTTGTTGAAGACTCTGTCGACGATCATAGCGTAGAATTTTTCATCGAAAGACTGTGAATTTATATCTTTGATTATCGGAGTTTGATGGCGCAGTGTGTAGAGTGCTTTGCCGTTGTGATCATAGAAGATTTCTTCCATATACCAGAGCGTGCGCTGCTGCGGGTTCATGCGCACTAGTGCGAGGCTGTAGGAGAGCTGATTGGGGTCGTCAATGGGCAGTTTCATATTGCTGATGGTCTCAGCTGCGCCGCCGGGAGCGTAGCCCGTCTTTATCCAGTCTTCAATGCAGGTCGGCACGCCGTTTTCAGTGGAGATAGTATTTATCCTCGTCATGGAAAAATACTTGCTGTACTTATCGTCTGAATTTATCCAGTACCATTCAGAATCAGCAGCTGATGCCGCATGAATGAAACTGAGGCTGATAAAGGTAAATAAAATAGCAAATGTATATAGTATGTTTTTTAGAGCTTTCATTATACACACACCTTTTCTATTGTGAATTTTATGCTTGGATATTAGCTGCATCTCATACTGTATATTATAGCAAAAATACCCCTGCATGAGGGGTATTTATACGCGATTTAATCGTTTTTTAATGGAAATTTTATGGTTATGGAAGTGCCTTCTTCCGGCTTGCTGGAAACGCTGACTTGGGCATGATGATATTCGGCAATGTGCTTGACGATGGCAAGCCCCAGCCCTGTGCCTTCGATGGTAGTGCGCGAGCGGCTTTTGTCGGCGCGGTAAAAGCGTTCAAAGATGTGAGGCAGGTCTTCTTCCGATATGCCGATGCCCGTGTCTTTAACAGTCAAATCCAGATGGTCTTCGTTTTTGCTGAGGCTGACAGTAACTGTGCCTCCGGGCTTGTTGTACTTTATGGCATTTTCGATCAGATTGTAGACGAGTTCTTCTATAAGCTGGCGGATGGCTGTTATCGTGGTATCGGTGCTCTGGCTCATCACAAGTTTTACGTTGCGCGACAATGCTTTGTCATTGAGGCGCAGTATCGTCTGCTTGCAGATAGCGGAAAGGCAGAGAGGCTCCTGCATGAAGGAGGAGTTTTTTTCATCGAGCTGCGATAATTTCATGATGTCCTGTACCAAGCTTATCAGCCGCTGAGCTTCTTTGTAGATTTTGCCGGCGAACATAGGTACATCAGCCGGGCGCACCATGTTGTTCTGCAAGAGTTCGGCAAAGCCTGAAATAGAGGTCAAAGGAGTTTTGAGTTCATGCGATACATTGGCGGAAAATTCTTGGCGCATTTTTTCTGCCATGCGTTTTTCCGTGATGTCGACGAACAGTATCATCGCACCTTTTACAACGCTGTGTTTCGTAACAGGGCTGGCGATGATCTGATATACTTTGCTGTCTATCGGCATATAGAATTCTTGGCGGTCGCCTTTCATGACGCTTTGGATAGCGTGGTACAGTGTACCGTCATTGACCAGAGCAAATAAATTCCTATCGGTGTAGTTCATGTTTTCAGCGTTGAGCAGATTCAAGGCACTGTGATTGACTGCTACTATTTTGTAAGACTGATTGATGATGATCAGCCCTTCTTCTATATTGTTTATTATGACTGTGAATTCGCGCTGCTGATTTTTTAGTGTCTTCATCTGCTGGCGTATCTGTTCATTTTGGTTTTCCAGGCGCATCAGCAGAGGATTTAATTCTTCGTAGATGTTGTTCATTATGGGATGTTCCAAATTGATGGAGTTCATCGGGCGTATCAGCTTATGTGCCATTTTCTGCGCGGCAAGCAGTGATACTGCATAGATGGCGAACATCATGACGAGCAGTGTCGGCAGTGCACCGCTGAGCATATCGTAGGCACTGACATTGCTGCGGGCAAGGCGCAGCACCGTGCCGTCATTGAGCTTTACGGCATAGTAATACGTGTTGGAGCCGACTGTCGTGGATATGCGGTACGCTTCGCCCGTACCGTCTTTTAGGGCTGACTGGACTTCAGGGCGCAGCAGGTGATTTTCCATTTTGTTCGTTTCGCTGTCATTGTCAAACAGCACTATGCCGTCAGAATTTATCCAGGTAATGCGTGTTTGGGTGCGTGCTACCTGGGACAGTTTTTCTGAGCTGAATCTGCCGTGGTTGAAGATGTAGACAAGATATACGGATTCGTCCTTGACTTCCTGCTTCGTATTTTCCAGAAAGAGCGGATACGATAATACCAAGGTCAGCAGGAAAGTGCAGATTACAGATGCCGATATCAGGCAGCACATATAGATGAAAATTTTTCGCTTCATGCTCATGCCGTTCACCGTCAGTCCGTTATCTTGTAGCCGACACCGCGGATGGTTTCAATCAGTTTGCTCGCCGGACCGAGTTTTTGGCGCAGCGTTTTGATATGAACATCGACGGTGCGCGTTTCTGCAGCGTAATTGTAGTCCCAAACTTCATCCATTATCTTGTCACGCGAGATTACGATGTTTTTGTTCCGCAATAGGTAATTGAGCAGTTCAAATTCCTTCAATGTAAGTGTAACTTCTTCGCCGTTTACGTAAACCTTGTGAAAATCGTGGTTGAGCGATAAAAGCCCGTTGCCCGCCGTGAGTTCTCCTGCCGAGGCTGAATCTTCACTTTCAATTCTGCTGCTGCGGCGCAGTACGGCCTTGATTCTAGCTATGAGTTCCATAACGCCGAACGGCTTGGCAACGTAGTCATCAGCACCGGAATCGAGACCGGTGATCTTGTCGTACTCGCTGGTGCGCGCTGTCAGCATTATGACGGGCAGATGCTGAGTCTGCGGATTTTTGCGCAGCTCTTTGAGGATTTCCATGCCGTCGATGCCCGGCAGCATTATATCCAGCAGAACGAGGTCGGGCAGTCCGCTTTTTATCGCAGGAAAAAATTCATCGGCAGTAACGAATCCCGACGCTTCAAAACCGGAAGACTGCAAGGCGTAGACAACCAGTTCGCGTACGCTTTCATCATCTTCCACACAGTAAATTTTTGTCATATATGAAGCACATCCTTAACTTAATTTTCTTTTTTTGCACATTCTTAATTTAGTATAGGATTTTTCCTTGATTATCACAACGATTTATGAAAAATTTTACGCAATTTTTACCGAACAGATTTGTTTTGGGCATAAAAAAGCATTGCTTCACCGGAATAATATCTCAGTGAAGCAATGCTGTTATGTAGATGCCCATAATGCCGTTATCTTTTATCTGCCTAGACCTGCAGTTGCAGGTGGGTACCTTGGGCAGAGGTTTTGCTATTCGCTCGGAGACGATCCAACAGCTCCAATACCACAGATCAGGTTCCCGTTTATAAAAAGAGTAAGGTTAGACAATATTAAAAGACCCACGCACATTGCAGGCATGCTATGCTTTTCAATGTGTGGCGTTTCTTACCAACTGATAATATAATAGCATAAAGGCGCATCTTATGCAAGACAAAAACGGACACGGACAGCGATTTTAGCAAAATAGCTTGCAGTTAGCCGGCCGCTCAGTTAAAATAGTAGTAATGTGAGATTTTATACCGAAGAAGGGGCTTTATTTATGGAAAGTAATTATAGTGTGGCTATATCCTGCCATGATGATTTGGGTTATATAGAGTATGATGAAGCAGCAAAAACTGTCAATGTAGTCCTCGCCAATGAAGATGCCAAGAAAAAAGTAGAACAGTTCTTGCAGACGGATATGACCATCCAAGTGCCGCATGAAACACTGCACGACTTTACGAATATCACGATAACGCCGCTGGCAGACCGTGAAAGCCTGCAGCTGGCACTGACTCGCCTTTGGGAAAATACCGACGTTCACGTAGACTGGAGCCGCCCGGTCGATTACGTGAAAAACGGCATCCGCAGCCTGAAGGAATTATGATTTCATTTGAGCTGTAAACTGTAGCGCATAAAAAAGCAAAAGCCGTATCCGATACGTATAAGGATACGGCTTTTTGGTATTCCTAAATAGATTTTATTTGCGCGTGCGGATGATGTAGCGGTCGGTGGCGAAGTTGAGCATTTCCTGCCAGCTGGCAAACTGCGTATTGCGTGCCACGTGAGCATCCATCAATTCTTCCGGCAGATCCTCAAAATCCTGCTGGCTTTTGATATTGAAGCGGCCGCCGTCGAGAAATTTGCCGAAATTTTTAAAGCGTGTGTATTTGCGCATAAAAGAGATGTCAAATACTTTGTCAAAATCTATTAATTGAGGCTCCGGTTCATTCGGGAGCTTGTAATAACCTGTGATTTTTACACCCATAATACGATACCTCCGTCAAAGTGATTAATCAATGATATTATACTATGAAACGGAAAATGTGTGTATCGGAAAATTTTATAACTGATTGCCTGATATTGGAAAATCTAAGCCAATTCTAATCTTGAGCTGATATAATGAGATAAATAAAAGTTATAAAGGGAGGCATTTACTATGAAGCTATGGCGTATTTTTGCAGCTGTGTTTTTTTCGTTTGTGCTGATGACGGCAGTGGCGGCAGCTCAATCGCCTGACCAAATCACTTATCAGATGAGGGATTATTCGTTCAAGCTAGACTGCGTTGAGGGAAAATATCCTTTGGTGGCAAAAGCTGACAGTATTTTAACGAAGGCGAAGATCAATACAGAGATAGAAAAGACGGTTTCAGCCTTCGTGGAAGATATCAAGGACAGGAAAGCAAAAGGTGAAAATCTCACCGGCTGGGTATCGTATGAAATGAAATCTGCCGTATGGAATCAGATGGCAATAGACAGCCGCGATGGCAGCTATACGCAGTTCACGACGCGGGCAAATGAGCAGGGTATGTTCAGTGTGGTAATCTACTTGTCGACGATGTACAAAGGTGCGGCTCATCCTAGCACTTATGCACGGGCACTGACCTTCGATAAGGACGGCAATCTCGTTACTTGGGAGCAAATGCTGGCTACGGATAAAGCATCGGGCAGAAATCTGCTGACGGTAGATAATCTGCGCCGAGACGTTCAAGAACAAGCCGGAGATAAAATCTTCACTGATCCGGGGCTTAAACCTGAGATAGATAAATTCACTAGAGAGTTCTATGTAGATGATGCCGGAGGCGTGCACGCACTGTTTCAGCAGTACGATATTGCACCGTATGCGGCAGGCTTTATCGACGTAGTGTATACAGCAGAAAAATAAAATCTAGCGGCACTAAAAAAGCTGCTGCACCTGATTGCTTGGGTGCGGCAGCTTTTTATTTTGAATGGTGTAATTAAGCTTTGAGCACGTGAGTGTAGAGAAAGCCTTCTCTCATGCCTGCGTCTTTATACGTTATGGCATGAGCGTTTATAGTGCGGGCGATCTGATCGGCTATGACCATGCCGGGGACGATGGTATGCAGGCGGTCGGGCACTGTCTTTAGCAGTATGGTGATGTCGCGGTCGTTAAATTCACGGCTGCCGCGGGTGAAGTGAGAAATCATTTCCGGGATTTTATCAGCAGGGATGACATCGTTGTCAGACGGCTGGCTGAACATTTCATTGTAGAGCAGATGTGCACCTTTGCAAGTGCCGCCGATGCCGCAGATTTCTGCATGATGTACATTTTGAAATTCTGCCGCTCCGGCGATGATATTATGGGCTTCAGCTGCCATCTCAGCTATTTCTTCAGAAGTGGGCAGAAAGTCGTGGCAGTATTTGGTGTGCAGAGCCAAAGAGCCGATGGGCAGGCTCGTCTTTTGCCGGATTTCGCCGTCAGTAAAGCGGATAAGCTCTGTGCTGGCTCCGCCTATATCGACGATAAAGCCGTCTTTATAGCTGAGGTCATGCGTAGCAGCGATGAAGTCGTACGTTGCTTCCTGGTCGCCGGATACGACGTGCAGGTCGATGCCGGTGCGCTCTATTATCTGTGCTACGGCTTCGCGGCTATTAGCAGCGTTGCGCAGTGCCGCTGTAGTGAAGGCGGAAACGTGCTTTATGGAAAAGGAAGTCAAAAAAGATTTGAAGCTGCTTAGAATTTCGCAGGCCTTGTCGATGCCGGACTGCTGCATTGCACCGTCTTTGATGTAGGACGCGAGACCGACGGTGTGCTTGCGCTTATGGACGAGTTCCAGATGAGAGCCTTCAATCTGATAGATTGCCATGCGGATGGTGGTGGAGCCGATGTCGATAACTGCATAGAGCATGATAAAACCTCTTTTCTATTTGATGAATAAATCTATGACCTGCTTGCCGATAAGCACGGTGGACATTATGATGAATAGTGCTTTGACGTAAGACGCGCCCTTGGCTATTGCCATGCGTGCTCCGCAGAACGCTCCGAACATCATAGCTATGCCCATCGGAATAGCGTATTCGTAGATGACTGTACCTTGGCTGGCGAAAAAGATCGCTCCGGCTATATTGCTGGCGAAGTTGAGAGCGCGGGCGTTGGCGGCTGCTCCGATGAAGTCAAGGCCTATCCACAAGAAGGCGAACAGCAGGAAAGTGCCTGTGCCGGGACCGAAAAAACCGTCGTAAAAGCCCATGGTGAAGGCGATGAGCAGGCTCAAAGCCCAGATGCGCGAGGTCATGCCTTTGAACGTCGTCGTCTGTCCAAAGTCTTTTTTGAACAGCGTGTAGATAGTAACGAGCACCAGCATGACGATGATCAGCGGGCGCAGGAAATCCGGCGGTATCAGGTGCAGCGTGTACGCACCGCCGATGGAGCCTAAAAAGGACAGCGGCAGCAGGTATTTGACCATGGAAAATCTGACGTGCCCTGAGCGCACGAAGGAGATGAAGCCGACGACTGCACCCATCGAGGCGGCGAATTTGTTCGTCGTAACCGCCGGAGCCGGAGGCAGCCCGATGAACAGTAGTGCAGGCATGCTTATCAGCCCGCCGCCGCCGACGACGGTGTCGATGAAGGCAGCGATGAAACCGCTGACGATTAGGAATAAGAGCATGTAGATATTGATATCGTCCATGAAGATAAAACAGCCTTTCTATAGAATTATATGAGCTTAAGACAATTTTATCATAAGAAAAGCCGGCTGACAAAATGCCAGCCGGCAGGAGCTTTTTCTATAATTATTGATTGCCGTTCTTTCTGCTGATGACGTTGAGGCCTGCGCCGGTGATGGGAATTACCACGCGGTAGTTGTCGGGCTTGCCCTTGCGGAAGTATTTGAGTGCGCCGGCAATCGGCACAGCTGCGGTCGGTTCGACATAAATGCCTTTATGGCCTGTCTGATGCTGTGCTTCTTCGATTTCTTCATCGCTGACGGTGATGACTTCGCCTTTGCTGCGGTTGATGACCATGAGCATTTCTTTGAGGCGCATCGGCTTGTCGACGCGGATGGCATCGGCGATGGTGAAGGAGGACTGCGGTGCGCGGCGTTTTTTCTTGAAAGCATTGTAGAGCGGGCAGCAGTTTTCGCTCTGAACGGCGATGAAGGTCGGCAGGCGGCCGATTTCTTCAAATCCGTAGTAGAGGCCCAGCAGCATTATTCCGTTGCCTACCGGCAGGAAGATGTATTCGGGCACATTGTTGCCGAGCTGGTGGTAGATTTCGTACGCCATAGACTTGATGCCTTCGCCAAACAGCGGATTGTAAACGTGGGAGGCGTAGTAGCTGCCGCTTTCCGCAACGGCTTTCTGCGCTGCTTCTGCCGTGGCTTCGCGGTTGCCGATGACCATGCGCACATGTGCTCCGTACGTTTCAATCTGATGCAGCTTGCTTGCCGGGATGCTTTCGGGCACGTAAACGGTGCAGTCGATTTTCGCTGCGGCAGCGTAAGCAGCCAGTGCCGAGGCACTGTTGCCGGAGGAATCTTCGATGATGCTGTCTTCACCGAGTTCCTTTAAGACATTGATCATGAGCCTTGCACCGCGTGCCTTAAAGGAGCCGGTGGGATTTAAGTGTTCCATCTTGAAGAACATCTTCTGTTTGCCGAAGTAAATAGGCATTAAAGGTGTTTCTATCTCGCCTATGGAGATATCCTGAGGCGTTTTTTCTTCAGCTTTTTTGTAAAGCCTGAACAAGCCGCCGCAGGAACAGTGGTAGGATTTTGAGTTCAATGGGTATTCTTTCTTACATTTTTCGCAATAAAAATGCATAGCTCTCATCTCCAGTAAAAATTTTTCAGCAGGGTTTATGTTCTTTTTGCTAAGCTTATTTTTATATATTCTATGTATTCATCTATATTCCCTTCATACGAAATTAATAAAAAAATTGCTCTGAAAATATTTTTGCATAAAAGTATTGACTTTTTATTTTGTAACTCATATAATAGTATGTGTTCTCACGAGAGAAACAAAGCGGGGCATGGCTCAGCTTGGTAGAGCACCTGGCTTGGGACCAGGGGGTCGCAGGTTCAAATCCTGCTGCTCCGACCACGAAACCGTTTAGTATCTCGTGAATGACAGCAGAACGGGGCATAGCTCAGTTTGGTAGAGCGTCTGGTTCGGGACCAGAAGGTCGTAGGTTCAAATCCTGTTGCTCCGACCACTTCGATATCACGGAAAGCAAAGCTTTCTTTCATATAACTGCATAATATATTTAACGGGGCATAGCTCAGCTTGGTAGAGCGTCTGGTTAGGGACCAGAAGGTCGTAGGTTCGAATCCTGTTGCTCCGACCATTTGAAGATTCGGGGAAGCGTAAGCTTCCCTTTTTTAGTGTCTGCAAAAATGATATAATTAATGGACTAAATGAATACAATAGATTGCGAGGTAAACAAATGGAACTAGATACGACCCTAAAAGGCAATGGGCAGCCTTCTGACCAGAAAGTATATGTGCAGATAGGCCTGCTGTCGGCAGGTCATTTTTTCAACGACTTTTACTGCAATTTTCTTCCGATACTGCTGCCGATTCTGATACCAAAATTAGGCTTGTCCCTGACCTTGAGCGGCATGCTCGTCATGGTGATGTCTTTTTCCGCCAATGTGCTCCAGCCGTTTTTCGGCTATTTCATGGACAAGTACAATTTCAATAGAATGATGCCTTTTATAATCCCGTTCGGTGCAGTCTTCATCTGCATGACGAGCTGGGCGGACAATTTTATTCTGCTGGCTGTGCTCGTGGCTCTGAGCGGACTGGCTGTATCCACTTTCCATCCGATGGCAGCAGGGCTGACGGGCAGAGTATCGCCGGATGAGAAAATATCTTCTTGTATGTCGCTGTTCATCGCAGGCGGCAATTTCGGCTTTGCAATGGCCCCGATACTATTGGTATACTTCCTAGATACATTCGGCATGAATATGCTGCCGGTGCTGATAATCCCGGCTTTATTGCTGGGAGCACTCTTGCAGTTCTCCGGTGTTTCCAAAGTGCGTTTTCTCGATGAGCGCGCTGCGCAGAATATGCACTTTGACTGGAAAGCTATTCTTTCCAACCGCCCGCTGATGCTGCTCAACATATCCATGGGCATCCGTGCTTGGCTGTTCACTGCTGTCGTTACTTTCTTGCCGCTTTGGACGATGGAAAAAGGCGGAGACAGTATGCTCGGCGGCTGGCTGCTGGCACTGTACCTCTGCGGTGCGACCGTGGGCGGACTCGTCGCCGGCGTGCTCAATGACAAGATAGGCTATAAGAAAGTTATAACTGCGTCCCTGTTTTTGGCTATCTTTCCGACGCTGTACTTTTTATATTGCAGTGAGCTGAATGTGTTGGCGTACATCGCTATGTTCATCGGCGGCGGTCTGGCGATGGCGGCAAATCCCGGAGCTATCGTCTGGGGCCAGAAGCTGCTGCCGGACAATCCCGGCATGGCTTCGGGCATGATGCTGGGGCTGTCCTTCGGGCTGGGCGGCATCGGTGCGCTGCTGACGAGTGCGTTTGCCGATTATATCGGGCTGACAGCGGCTTTGGCTGCTACGGCTATGTTATTAATCATAGGCACGATTTTATCAGCGATGACACCGGAAAAATTAGCGGCTGATAAATGATTTGCCGCTGAAGCTCAAGGGATCAGCTTATTCTTCTGAAGAAATCCTGTTACGACATTGGCGTATTCTTCAGGGTAGTCGCTGATAGCCTGAGCGTGCACGGAATCGTGGAACATATACATTTCCTTGCCGGGAGCGGCGCAGGCGTTGTAGAGTTCCGGCAGGGTCTGCGGCGGTATCAGTGTATCTGTATCGTTGTGCAAGAACAGTACAGGCGATTTCGTCTTTTTTACTGCTTCCAGCGGAGAGAGCTGGTCGAGCGTTGCTCCGGTGTGCCAGTACATGCAGACCTGCGAATACATCCAGATGAGGTCAAGCATACCGGAATCGTTCGTGAGCTGAATCATGGAGCGCAGATGGTTGTAATAGAGACTCTTCAAGTCGCTGTAGGAGCTATCCTCTACGTAAAAATCAGCCGGATAGGAGGACAGCCCACTGTGCAATAGAGAAAATGCACCGCCGAGTGAAATGCCGTGGATGCCGATTAGCTGCTGCTGTTTGGTGGAGCGCAGATAGTCGCACCATAGGTCGATATCTTTGATCTCCGTCTGACCCCAGGTGATCACACCGTCGCTTTCGCCGTGTCCGCGCAAATCTATCAGCAGGACATTAAAGCCCAGGTTTCGGTATATATTGATGTAATTGATAGCCATGGAGCGGTTTTGATAGAGACCGTGGATGATTATGACGGTTTTTTGGCTAGCACCATTGCCGGAGGCTATGAAAGTGCCTGCCAGCTGGCTGCCTGCGCTGCTGTAAGGCGTGTAGAGCGCGACGCGCTGCGCTTCAGGATAGGTGCGCTGCAGCTCGTTGATAGGGCCAAGCTCCTGCGAGTGATTGACCACGCCGGTCAGATTGATATTGAGCTTGGGGTCGCTGAGCTCGTTGTAGATGATATTGCCCAGTATAAGCCCGAGCGTGTTGAAGGTGATAGCCGCTCCGGCGAGCAGCCCCAATATGAAGATTAGAATGTTGCGAAGTAAATGGTTCATATAGATAATTCCTTTGCAAGTAGTTTAGAATAATTTTCTTTATACTGTAGCACGTTGCAGCAAAAAAATCACGCTAAATTTTCAGC